>CAJYBS010000282.1 GCA_913064795.1 uncultured Gammaproteobacteria bacterium | reverse complement strand
AAGGAAACGACTTTTATCACGAAATGGATGAGGCTGGGGTCCTTGATAAGATCTCCATGGTCTTCGGACAGATGAACGAGCCTCCTGGTAACCGTCTTCGAGTGGCGTTATCGGGTTTGACGATGGCCGAGAAGTTCCGTGATGAAGGCAAAGACGTTCTGCTTTTCGTCGACAATATCTATCGTTATACCCTGGCGGGCACCGAGGTTTCGGCGTTGCTGGGACGGATGCCATCAGCGGTAGGCTATCAGCCGACATTGGCGGAAGAGATGGGTGTTTTACAGGAGCGTATTACCACCACTAAATCTGGTTCAATCACCTCGATCCAAGCCGTCTACGTTCCAGCGGATGATTTGACCGATCCGTCACCCGCAACAACCTTTGCGCACTTGGACTCAACCGTGACCTTGTCTCGAGATATTGCTTCGCTTGGTATTTATCCTGCAGTAGATCCCCTCGATTCTACGTCTAGACAGTTAGACCCGCTGGTTGTCGGTCAAGAGCATTATGACGTGGCCCAAGGGGTCCAGAGCGTTCTACAGAAGTACAAAGAGTTAAAAGATATCATCGCTATTTTGGGTATGGACGAGCTTTCTGAAGAAGATAAGTTGACCGTGTATCGAGCACGCAAAATCAGCCAGTTCTTCTCACAACCGATGCATGTGGCCGAAGTGTTTACGGGTACGCCAGGTGTGTATGTACCTCTGTCAGATACGATCCGGAGCTTTAAAGGTATTTTAGAAGGCGATTACGATGATCTGCCCGAGGCTGCGTTCAGCATGGTGGGCAGCATCGAGCAGGCGATGGAGAAAGCGAAGTCTCTGTAAAACGGGCTCGCGGATAGCAAGGAAAACACTATGGCCACCACGGTACATTGCAGCATTGTCAGCGCCGAGCAGGAAATTTTTTCGGGCCTCGTTGAGATGGTGGTTGCCAGTGGTACCCTCGGTGAGCTTGGAATTATGCCAGGCCATGCACCGCTGCTCAGCGGTATCAAGCCTGGCCCGGTGAAGCTTGTCCTAGAAGGCGGGGATGAAGAGATTTTCTTTGCCTCTGGCGGCTTTATTGAAGTTCAACCCACAGCGGTGACGATCCTTGCAGACACCGCTATTCGAGCGGATAACATCGATGAAGCGGCAGCCTCTGAAGCCGAGCAAAAGGCCCAAGCTGAATTGAACGATCAGCGCGCCGAGGTGGATTTTGCACGCGTCAATGCAGATCTTCAGGAGCAGGCGGCGATGTTGCGAACCGTCAGAAAGATGCGGGATCAAAAAAACCGCGTCTGATTGCGCAGTGTTTGATCCAGCCATCACTCGTTGCTGGTTTTTCAGTTGAGTGCCTCCATCTAAAAAGCGACCTGGACCCAACCCCGATTGATCTTGTCTCTTGAACCTATTTCCTCAAGGCTTAAGGCGCTGCACCGCCCTTGATTGTGTCGCAAAGCAGAATTCCATGATCACTTTTGGACCTTATCGTTTATTGCGCTTACGGCACTTTAAAGCGCGGTTTCTTCTTAATGAGCGTTCACCTCGCGGTGATGTAACGGTTTATCAGTGGTTTCAACCAAAGCCAGGGTTTAAACTATCGCAATGAAAAATGAGTTAGAAATTTGTGTCCTTGCCGCCGGTAAAGGCACACGCATGAAGACGACTACACCCAAGATGCTACAACCGATCGCGGGCCGCCCGATGATTGAGCATGTCGTTGCAGTGGCCAAGCAGCTTGAGCCCACAGCCATCCATCTGATCGTTGGTGAAGATGCCAGCCCAATGCAAGCGCTATTTGCAGAGCAAACAGACCTGACCTGGGCAGAGCAGCGCGAGCAACTGGGGACTGGACACGCGGTGATGCAGGCGCTGCCCAACATTAAGGCAGATTCGGCGACCCTGATTCTTTTAGGCGACGTCCCCTTGATTCGAGCAGAAACCCTTGCGCAGCTCACAGTCAGTCACGCGGATATCGTTGTATTGACGATTAATCTAGAGGTGCCGACGGGTTATGGGCGCATAACCCGGGATGCGCAAGGTCGCGTTACGGGCATTGTTGAAGAAAAAGACGCAACCCCAGCAGAGCGAGATATTAAAGAGGTCAATTCAGGGTTGTTTTATATTGGGCCGGGTCTTCTGCCGGGCCTGCTGGCTAAATTAACCAATGACAATCGGCAAGGCGAGTTTTATCTCACCGATATTGTGGCGCATGCGGTGCAACAGGGGTTGTCGGTTGAGACTGTGAATGTTGCTGATGCCGAAGAAGTTGGGGGCGTGAATGACCTTGCCCAGCTGGCAGCAGCAGAACGCTATTTTCAGCGTCGCCAGGCCGAGGCTCTGATGCGTGCAGGGGTGCGCATTATTGATCCTGCCCGTATCGATATTCGAGGCGCTGTGACTTTTGGTATGGATGTGATTGTAGATGTGAATGCAGTGATTGAAGGCCCGTGCCATTTTGCTGGGAGTTCGGTGATTGAGCCGCACTGCGTGATCAAGCAGTGCCGTATTGGCGCTGGCTCGGTGATCAAGGCGCATTCGAATCTTGAGGGTGCAACGCTTGCCGAGGGTTGCCAAGTGGGCCCTTATGCACGGTTGCGGCCCGGCGCGGACCTCAGGGATGGCGTTTCTATTGGCAATTTTGTCGAAGTTAAAAAGACGGTCATGGGTCCCGGCAGTAAAGCCAGTCATTTGTCCTATCTGGGAGATGCCAGTATTGGCGCCGAGGTCAATATTGGTGCAGGCACCATCACCTGTAATTACGACGGGGTTAACAAGTGGCAAACCGTGCTAGAGGACGGTGTTTTTATCGGTTCAAACACCGCCCTTGTGGCGCCGGTCACCGTTGAAAAGGATGCCACGGTTGGTGCAGGTTCAACGATTACTGGGCAGGTTCCTCAGGCCGCTTTGGGCGTCGCCAGAGGCAAGCAGCGCAATATTGAAGGCTGGCCAAGACCCGAAAAAATAACGGATGCCCCTGGCCTGGTTAAGAAACAATCCCCTATAAAGGACGGAGCCTAAAATGTGCGGCATTGTAGGTGCGGCGGCAGATCGCAATGTGGTTGGTATTTTACTGGAGGGTCTGCAGCGCCTTGAGTATCGGGGCTATGATTCTGCGGGTCTGACGGTTTTGAGCGAAGACCAGCAGGTGATGCGCTTTCGCGAAGTCGGCAAGGTTCAGAGTCTGCGTGACAAGTGCAAACAGGCGATGCCCACGGGGCAAATCGGCATTGCTCATACCCGCTGGGCGACCCACGGCAAGCCGACGGAGCAAAATGCCCATCCGCATGTCTCAAACGATGCGGTGGCCATTGTTCATAACGGCATTATTGAAAATCATGAGCGCTTAAGAGAGGCGCTCAGTGGTGACGGGTATGTGTTCACTTCAGAGACCGATACTGAAGTCATGGCCCATTTGGTTGATCAACAGGTGAAGCTAACAGGAGATTTTAGAGCGGGGGTTACTGCTGCTCTGACGCAGCTAGAAGGAGCCTATGCGATCGCCGTTCAGCACAGAGATTACCCGGGTGAGTTGATCGGAGCGCGCCAGGGCAGCCCATTGGTGGTAGGGCTTGGCATCGGCGAGAATTTCATCGCTTCTGATCCCCAGGCGCTCCGGCCGGTGACCGACCGATTCATCTATCTCGAAGAGGGTGAATTGGTTCAATTGAGCCGGGACGAGATTTCAATTTTTGGCGGCAGCTCAGATGCAATTGCTAGCCGGACGGTAACCCTCGATGGTCGAGACGATGCGGCGGATAAGGGTAATTACCGGCATTACATGATCAAAGAAATCCATGAACAACCCCAAGCGATCCGTAACACGCTGCAAGGGCGTTTGGGTCGTCATGGCGTCCTCGAGCAGGCCTTCGGTGTCGAAGCCAGCGCGCTATTTGAGCGGGCCGAAGGGGTTCAGATCGTTGCCTGCGGTACGAGCTATTACAGCGCTCAAG
>CAJYBS010000281.1 GCA_913064795.1 uncultured Gammaproteobacteria bacterium | reverse complement strand
TTCTGACGGATGCGCTGCTTGACCTCGGGAGAACCTTCCGTGTCTTTTTGCTCGTCTTTGACTTCCTTCAACGACATCTTCATTTTTTCGTTGTGCTGATAAAGCTGATAGGGCGCGTCGATCAAGGCGATAATTATCAATGTGCTGGAGGCC
Organism: uncultured Gammaproteobacteria bacterium; assembly: GCA_913064795.1. GTDB lineage: Bacteria > Pseudomonadota > Gammaproteobacteria > Pseudomonadales > Azotimanducaceae > UBA9926. The sequence goes on along the minus strand of CAJYBS010000281.1, from coordinate 3,795 downwards.
ACCAGGAACGCGGTGGTCAGTATTGATGCCGAAGCGGTGAGCCCGGGCTCCAATGCCATGAGCGAGATCTCTGCAAACTCCATGATTGACGCGTCAATCAAGAAATAGGTCACGCCACCCACCAAGAAGAATTTCGCAATCGATTTGGCAAGGTTCACCAAGGCCTGAAGCCCAAACATCCGCTTAAAGCCCGCTATAGGGTTAAATTTGGAAGCCTTGGGCTGGATCGATTTCCAGCTAAAGTTGTATCCGCCAATCAAACCTGAACAAGCCAATACCACCACAGCCGTCAAAATTAGAATCGGCAAAATAGATAAGAGTGCCTCGACTGTCGCGTCACCGAGCCTTCCCAGCACCACCTGCGGTTCCCGTACCGCCAGAGGATCAAACACCAAACCCCGCGCAAAGATGTTGGCCACATTTCCAAGAAGAGCATTACCAAACAAGTAGATGTAGATCGCCACACTGATCACCGAAGCGGCAATCGTGATTTCAGTAGAGCGAGCGATCTGACCCTCTTCTCTCGCCTTGCCCAGCCGCCTGGCGGTGGGCTCCTCTGTTTTATCTTGGCTGTCGTCCTGCTGGTCTGCCATTAGGGCACCACCCACATATCTTGCGCCATAGAAAAAGCCTCGAGCCAGAGCCACTCGATCCGATGACCAATGTTGACAAGGTAAACCAGAAACAAAACCATCCCGGCGAGTGTCATGGCGGGGAAACCCACCGCGAAAATATTCAGTGCTGGCGCCGCGCGAGTCACGATACCGATACACAGATTAACCAGCATCATGGTCAACATAATCGGTAACGCAATCAGTATCCCGCCGAGAAAAACCATAGCGCTCCACTCAATGAAATTCGCCAGGGTTGCCGTAAAGTTGATCTCACTGCCGATAGGCATCACCTCAAAGCTCATCAGAATGAGCTGAATTAAAATCAAATGCCCCCCAATCGATAGAAAAATCAGCGTAGACATCACAATGAGAAAGGAGGCAAGCACCGGCACCCGGCCCATATTGGGATCCACGGTTTGTGCCATAGCCAAACCCATACTCATCGAAAGCGTTTGCCCAGCGACAACCAGCGCTGCATTGACCAACTGAAGCACAACGGCGAACAACAGACCAATAAATAGTTCGCGCGTAATCAGCATCAATCCTTGTGCGCTCACGGGATCAATGAGCGGCAAATCCAGCGTAGGGTAGATGAAAATGGTGAGCACCAACGCCAGCGCGATCCGAATGCGCACTGACACCACTTTAAGAGAAACCAATGGCGCGGCGAGCAAGAGTGCCGAAATACGTAGTAGAGGAATCAACCCGGTGGCGAGCATTTGCACCACATCGTCAAGGATGAGGTTCATCGAGTGAAGACTTGCGGAATCATGTCAAAGACTTTGATGAACATGTCAGACAACGTCACCAGCATGTAATCACCAAATATCAGAAGCGCAGCAACTAAAGCCGCTAATTTAGGGATAAAGCTGAGCGTCATCTCCTGAATGGAGGTGGCCGCCTGGAATACACCGATAAATAACCCAACCGATAAGGCAGTCAGCAGTATCGGGCCCGCCACGTAGATAACGGTCCAAATTGCTTCCCTACCAAGGCTAAGAACTTCGGTCGTCTCCATCGTGTCAGTCCCTACACATAACTGCCGGTCAGTGAGGTCATCAACAGCATCCAGCCGTCTACCATCACAAACAGCAGCAGTTTAAAGGGCATCGATATAATCATTGGAGAGAGCATCATCATCCCCATTGACATTAGCACGCTCGCCACAACCATATCGATGATAATGAAAGGGATGTAAAGCATAAAACCGATGGTGAAGGCGCTTTTTAATTCAGAGGTGATGAAAGCCGGGATCAAAACGGTGAGTGGGGTATCCATGGGTGTCGCAATGTCCGGATTATCGGAAATACTGACAAAGGTCTGTAAGTCCTTCTCGCGCGTCTGACGCAACATGAAATTCTTCATTGGGATCTGCGCCGCATCTAATGCAGTCTCGAGTCCAATTTCGTCGTTGCTGTAGGGCGTAATCGCATCGTCATAGACCTGGGTAAACACAGGCGCCATGATAAAAATGGTGAGAAACAATGCGATACCCAGCAAAATTTGATTCGGTGGTGTTTGAGCGGTACCCATTGCCTGCCTTAACAGCGACAACACAATAATGACTCGGGTGAAACTGGTCATCATCAACAAAATAGAGGGCAGCAGGGTGAGGACGGTCATAAGACCGAGCAGTTGCAATGTTACTGAGTACTCGGTCTCTCCACTCTGACCTTGAATGGCACTGAGAATCGGGATGGCCGCTTGGGCTGAGGCGTCTCTGGCCACAAACACCATGAGCGCCAACACCACGTATCTGAGCATAACCTCCCCCATCGATGGGCCCGGTGTCTGACCCGATTCCTAGGGCAGGAGTCAGTCAGGTCGGGACTTTTGCGGCGAGCTCTCGGTCTGTTTTCCGCTATGGGCTTGACCCACGGCTGCTTCACCCGAGAGCTTGGCGATGGTGTTGATATTAGCCGGTGTTGCGCCAATTAAGAACCGCTCATTTTCCACTTCTACAAGCATAAGTTCGGCAGAACGATTTAGACGGACGCGCCCAGTAACCCTGATGGGCAACCAGTTTTTATTCGATACTTGAACGCGGCGCAGAGCAACGAAGCTCACTGCCATAGCAATTGCCACGACAAACAGGGCCGTTACCCAGCGGACCCAGCTCAGCTCGTCAGCCATGGCGAATTCCTGAAATTAGAGTTTTTCGACGCGATCTTCGGACGGCAGAATGCGTGTAAGGCGGACGCCATATCGGTCATTGACCAGAACCACTTCACCCTGTGCAACCACGGTGTTATTCACAAGAAGGTCTAGCGGCTCACCCGCATTGCGCTCGAGCTCAATAACACTGCCCTGCTTAAGCCTCAACAGATCACGAATCTTCAGACGGGTTCTACCCACTTCAACGGAGAGTGTCACCGGCACGCTTTGAAGCACGTCTGCACTGACCATTGCATCGAAGCCCTCGGACAGCGCCGTATCCTCAGCCAGTTGCTCTAGCGATACGTCAGCCCCTTCCTCTTCATCACTCATGTGTGTCTCCTAGCATTCTCAAGACAGATTGTTCGGGTCAGCCACCCTCTCAAGGGCATATCCAACACGACACTCCGCGCTACTCTGGCTCTACTGCTTTCAATAGGCGCGCAGCAACGTAACCATTTGCAGTGCCAACATCTGCGTCAAAAAGCGGTATGTCATCTACCAATACACGGGCCGTATCATATTTTTTCAGATCCAAAATGTCGCCCGGCTGCATGTTATTAAAATCGCCAAGGGTAAGGTCGATCTCTCCCAGGATAACGCGGTGCTCAAGCTCGGCATCTGATGCAGCACCCGCCAATTCACGAGCCCATACATCATGGTCTACCGAGGGATCCTCTGAGTCCTGAACCCGACCCCTCAATACATCCCTGATTGGCTTAAGGGTGGCAAAGGGGTAAACAATATCAACGGCGCCGCGTTCTTTTCCAGATAATTCCACCTCAAGGTGGCAGACAATCACCAGATCATTTTCGTCGACAATCTGGACAAAAGCCGGGTTGATCTCTGAACCGATGTGCTCGCAGTTGATCTCCATAATGGGAGACCACGCCTCATGTATTGAGGCAAAGATCACCTCAAGCATGATATTGATTATGCGTGTTTCAGTTGGGGTGAACATCCGTCCCGGGGGCAATCCGTCGATACCGCGTCCGAAAAAAAAAAAAAAATTGTCGAGAGAAGCGAA
>CAJYBS010000280.1 GCA_913064795.1 uncultured Gammaproteobacteria bacterium | reverse complement strand
CAAGAGGAATCCCTTGCGACCACTCGGGGGGAGTTTCTTTGTCTGGGAAACGGGTTAATGAAAGCCTGAGTTTGAGATCAGTAAGCTGAGAGTCGGGTATTGAGATTTTAAAAGGGGTGATGTCTGACATAAGTTATTCCTGTGTAATAACGACTTTACCAATGGCTTTGCGATCGAGCATTTGAGTCATTGCGGCGCCGGCCTGGCTCAAAGTAAAACATTGGCCTGCTTCAGGGCGTAAGCGGTGATCGCTGATCCGCGTAAGTAGGTCTTGGGTCACCTTTTGGGAAACCTGCGGATTGATTGCAACGTGCGCGCCCCAGTTTACGCCGATGATGCTGATCTGCTTGAGTAAAGCTAAATTGGCCGCAAACTGTGGAATCGCCCCGCTGGCAAATCCAACCACCAAATAACGGCCGCCGGGAGCTAAGCTCCGAAGCGCGGGGTCAGCATAATCACCGCCCACAGGATCATAGACCACATCCAGCGGAGCGCCGTTGAGAGCGGCTTTTAAATCGTCTCGCCAGGATGGTTCACTATAGAGAATGCCAGTGTCGGCGCCTGCTCTCAGGGCAGCGCCCAGTTTTTCTTGGCTTGAAACAGCCGCGATGACTCGACTGCCAAGACTCTTGGCCAAGTCGATGGCCGCCACACCAACACCGCCGCTCGCACCCAGAACCAAAACGGTCTCCGACTCAGCCAAAGCACCGCAGTGGATCAGTCCATGGTAGGCGGTGCAGTAATTGACTAAAAAAGCAGCGGCTGCCTCAAAGGATAATTGTTGCGGAATCTCAAAGCAGGCAGCCTCCGGGACTGCAACTTGTTCGGCGAGGCCCCCTCTTGAAGGCATGGCTAAGACGCGATCGCCGGGTTTGAGGGATTTAACGGCGCTGCCAGTTCCGACCACGGTGCCGGCGATTTCGCTACCCGGAATAAAAGGCAGGTTAGGTTTGATCTGGTAGAGCCCCGACACCATTAAAGCGTCGACATAGCCAAGTCCCGTCGCAGCAATGTCGATTAAAACGTCGCTTTCTCCAAGGTTCGGAGCCGCAACCTCTTGGACCATCAATTGCTTTGGGTGATCAAAGGTTTCGCACACAATAGCTTTCAAAGCCGATTCCTCAAAAATTATATCAGCTTCAGGATACTCGAAAACTCAAGTCCAGTGCGACTCCGGTTGATGGCAAAATTGAGATACCATAGGTCTTTGAAATATGGCGCGAGTGGATGGTTGAGGTTCAAAACAAGCGCTAATCAGCCGTTAGTCGGGCCGCGGTGCTTTTCATCGTCGCGACGCTTTTCATAAATGGGGATATCCGTATGTTATCTGATGCCTTGAATCAGGGAAAATGCTTTTCATTGCCGGGCGTTTTTGATCCCTTTTCTGCCCGGATCGCGGCACATTATGTCAAAGGGCCGCTTTATATGACGGGCTATGGGGTTTCAGCAACGCTGCTCGGGAAGCCCGATGCTGGGTTGGTTTCTTATTCTCAAATGGTCGAACGGGTATCCATGATTACAGCCTCGATCGATGTGCCCTTGGTCGCAGATGGGGATACGGGTTTTGGCGGTCTTGCCAACGTAGCCCAGACCGTTGCCGGCTATGAGCGCGCTGGCGCCTCGGCGATCCAAATTGAAGATCAGGAGTTTCCGAAGCGTTGTGGCCATACTCGGGACCGGAGGGTGGTCGATGCCGCTGACATGCAGAAAAAAATCAAAGTCGCTGTATCCACTCGCGATCGCTCGGAATTTATTATCATTGCTCGCACCGACGCACGGACACAATTCGGTTTAGATGAGGCGCTAAGACGCGCTGAGGCTTACGCGCAATCAGGGGCCGATGCGCTGTTCGTTGAATCCCCTGAATCTCCGGAAGAACTCAGAAAAATCAGCGAGGCGTTTCATGGGTTGCCGCTGGTTTCCAATATGGTGGCAGGTGGTCGAACCCCGCTATTATCGGATCAAGAACTCTTCGACATGGGTTTTCAACTGGTCATCCATCCCACGTATCTACTGGGAGCGATGACCCGAGGACTCGAATCGAGTCTGCAGTATTTGGTTGAGGAAGGGCGTCAAACATCGGAGGTCGCGCAGTTTGATGTGCTCAACGATTGGCTCGATTTCGAGTCGGTTTGGGCCTTGGATCAGGAGCACTAAAATGGCAATCGGTATTGGTATCGGGTTGGGCCGCTTTCCCCTGGATCGAGGACCCGACTACTTTAAGTGGATCGCCCAATGTGAGGCAGGTGGCATTGATTCGATCTGGCAGACGGATCGATTGATTTCTAAGGAACCCAATCTGGAAACGCTTTCCACGATGGCGGCCCTGGCGGGCGCGACCGAAAAAATTCGTTTTGGGATGAATGTTGCCAGTATTGCGCTTAGGGATCCGCTGCTCACCGCAAAGCAATGTGCGACCATAGACTTTCTCAGTGGTGGGCGCCTGTTGCCTGCTTTTGGCATCGGTAGTGCGCTCAGCCGTGACTACAGTGCAACAGGAACGCCCACGAAGGGCCGGGGCAAGAAAGCGGATGAAGCCCTGCATCTCTTGCAGCAGCTTTGGACCAAAGATGAAGTGTCTTTCGAGGGTGAGTACTTTCAGTATGACCGCGCAAGTATTTCACCCAAGCCAGCGAACCCCAGACTCCCTCTTTGGATTGGGGGCACCTCTCAAGCGGCGATCGAGCGCACGGCTCGAGTGGGGACGGGGTGGCTTGCGGGGATTGATACTCCGAGCCATACCAAAACGGTTGTTGCGGGAATTAAGGCGGCATTGCCCAAATATAAGCGAACCATCGACGAAGACCATTATGGTGCGACTTTTTCGTTTCGTTTTGGCAGTGTCGATGAACCCATTGCACAGCAATCGATTAAAGGTCTTCAGGCTCGGTTAAAGCAAGATCCAGTTGACTATTTGGCCATTGGATCCGCGGAGGATGTTTCCCGGCGTCTAAAAGAATTTATCGATGCTGGCTGCTCGAAATTTGTCTTGATACCGATCGCTGAGGGGACACGAGACCTTTTGAACCAGACAGAGCGTCTGATTCAAGAGGTATTGCCTCGGTTCGACTAACATTCACTCGCTAGAAATTCCCGTGTCCTTAGCCCATCTTCGGGGTTGGTTGCAGCGATGGCCGCTGTGAAATCGGTGACACCAATGGCTCTGAGTCGATCCAGCTGGTTGCGCACCTCACCTTCATCTCCAACCAGAGCAAGATCACCAGGGCCGTTGAGTCCCTCTTTGTCCAGCATTGCGCGATAGCTGGGCAGCGTTCCATAGATTGCCAGCGACGCGTCTATCGCTGCTCGCGTTTCTTCAGCGGCGTTTGTAACAACAATGGGGAAACCTGCCACGATTCTTGGGGCTCCGCGTCCTGCCTCCTCGGCACTGGCGCTGATGTGTGGGATGATATGCGAGTCAAGGGTGCGCTCTCCGGTCATCCAGGTGATGGTACCGTCTGCCATAGCGCCCGCGATCTTGAGCATCAATGGGCCGAGTGCAGCAACCAGGGTCGGGACCCTCGGCTGTCCAGGTAAGGTTAGTTTGACTTGGTTGACTTGGTACTGAGTGCCAGAAAATTGGACGGTTTCACCCGCCAGTAGGGGCATCAGCACTGACAGATATTCGCGCATATGGCGTGCAGGCTTATCATAAGAGAGACCGAACATTGATTCGATGACGACTTGGTGGGATAAGCCAATACCCAGATTAAACCGGTTTTGACAGGCGACCGCTGTAGTGAGGGCTTGCTGGGCGAGCGCGGTCGGATGGCGAGGATAAGTGGGGGTGACTGCAGTACCCAGCTGTAGGGTTTTGGTCTCTCTGCCAATCATTGCAAGGGTTGAAATGGCGTCGAGACCAAAGATATTTGCCATCCAAAGAGATGCAAACCCTTCGGCTTCAGCGTTAACTGCATCGTTGATAAGGTCATCTAGGGCCGCCTCGGGAGCATCA
>CAJYBS010000279.1 GCA_913064795.1 uncultured Gammaproteobacteria bacterium | reverse complement strand
GGCCAAGCCTGTCGGATTGAGTTTTGGCGATATTGATGAGGATATGAAGCAAAAGCTAGAGAACGATGCGGCAGCGCAGCTTAGAGCTTTGGCGCAGTTGAGGGGGCGTAATGCAGATTGGCTCACTGAATCAGTGACCGAAGCCGACAACATTACTGCCACCGAGGCGCTTGAATTGGGCGTGATCGATATTATTGCGGTCAATCAGAATGATCTATTAAAACAGCTCAATGGTCGAACAATTGTCATGAACGACACCGAGCTCGTACTCGACACTGTCGATTTAGATGCCGTTTCTAGCAAACCTTTTGAGAGCATTTCCTGGGTGACTATCTGGCTGCTCTTTGGTATTGGCTTAATTGTTTTAGAGCTTGTCCTGACAAGTTTTATCTCATTGTTTTTTGGTATCGGTGCGTTGATCACGTCCCTTGCATTAACGTTGGGGCTGCCCGAGACCGGCTGGCCGGTCTGGACCGTTTTTATTCTGTCTTCGGTTGTGCTCTTGTTTGGAACCCGTGCTCGCTTTAAACGCTATTTTGTTGGCGATGAGGAAGGTCCAGATTATTCCGAGCTCGATGCCAGTTATTTGGGGCAAAGAGTGCGCTATGTATCAGGGTTTACCGAAACGGATCCCTCGGAGGGATTGGTCGAGTTCCGTGGGTCGAATTGGCGCGCGCGTGCTGAGCATCCGCCGCTCGATCACAGCGGTCATTGGGTTATTGTTAAAGTTGAGTCAAACACACTGTGGGTAGAGGAGAAAAGTAATGGGTGATTTTTTTATATATGCCATCGGGGTTGGGTTAATTCTCTGGATTTTTTTCCAGACTGTCCGCATTGTTCCCCAGCGAGAACAATTTGTTGTTGAAAATTTGGGTAAGTATCAAAAGACCCTGAGCGCAGGATTTCACATTCTCATCCCGTTTGTTCAGAAAGTGGGGTACAAGCATACCTTGAAAGAACAAACCATCGATGTTCCCTAGCAAATCTGGATAAAGGCGGACAATATCGCTGTGGAAATTGATGGAATACTCTATTTACAAGTTCAAGATGCCGAGCTTGCCAGTTACGGTATCCAGGACTATATCTATGCAACGTCACAGTTGGCGCAGACCACGCTTCGATCTGAAATCGGTAAGATCGAGTTGGACCGAACCTTCGAGGAACGTGACACGATCAATGCACGGGTTGTTGAAGCCGTGGATAAAGCCTCGAATCCTTGGGGCGTTAAAGTTCTACGCTACGAAATCAAAGACATTAACCCGCCAGCGACGGTTCGCGATGCACTAGAGAAACAAATGCGTGCAGAACGAGAACGGCGAGCCGTCGTCGCTGAATCCGAAGGTGAGCGTGAAGCTAAAATCAATGTCTCTCAAGGACTGCAGCAGGAGATGGTCAATATCTCAGAAGCAGAAAAGCTTAAGCAGATTAATGAGGCTGAAGGTAAAGCGAAAGAAATCGAGTTGCTCGCACAGGCGACCGCCGAGGGTATTCGCACAATTGCAATGGCGATCAATTCTCCAGGCGGCATCGAAGCGGTGAACCTGCGGGTCGCCGAGCAATACGTCACGCAATTTGGAAAGCTTGCACAAGAAACCAATACCCTGATCTTGCCCGCAGATGCAGGCAATATTGGCAGCTTCGTAGCCACGGTCACCTCGGCCATGAAGACCGTCGACGGCCAAGGTAGTCAGAACAGTCAGGGCTAAGGTCAGCGCAATCGGCTGAGGCGCGTTTTTGCATGGGTGAGTCGTCTCAGACTAGAGCCTACGGGTTTGCCTTGATCACATTGCTCATGTGGTCAACGGTGGCGACAGCCTTTAAGTTGACGCTGGCCTATGCCAGCGTTTTGCAAACCTTGCTGATCGCCAGCCTGGTATCGTCCTTGACCCTGCTGGTGATGGTGATCGCTACCGGTCAGAGCAGGCTTTTGCTTCAATCGTTCAGAGGCCAATGGCGATTTACATTAATCGCGGGGATGCTCAATCCGGTTTTTTACTACCTCATTTTGTTTGAGGCCTACGACCGATTGCCCGCGCAATTGGCCCAGCCCATCAATATTACCTGGACGATCGTACTGTCTCTCATGGCGGGTTGGTTTTTAAAACAGCCCATACGCGGTTTTGACTACGGGGCGGCGGGCTTTAGTTACATAGGCGTGGTGGTGATCGTTAGTCAAGGTGATTTGTCGGCGCTTTTTTCTGCGGATTGGATTGGTGTCGCCCTTGCGATTTTTTCAACACTGATTTGGGCAGGTTACTGGACTCTGAATATTCGCGATACGCGTGATCCTTTGATTGGCATGTGCTTGAACTTTCTGGTCGCGGCGCCGGTTGTGATGCTGCTTTGGCTGGTGTTTGATCGAATGCTGCCTCCGATAGAGGGAATTTTGGGCGGGCTGTATATTGGTTTATTTGAAATGTCGCTGGCTTTCTTTTGCTGGTCCTTGGCCCTGAAGTCAACGAATAATGCAGCAACCATCAGTAACCTAGTCTTTTTATCGCCATTTTTGTCGCTGCAGTTTATTCAGTGGATATTAGGAGAATCGATTCATGCGACGACCTATTGGGGTTTGGTCATGATCATTGCCGGTATTGGTTTTCAGCAGGTGATGCACCGCCGATACCCTATTGACGATTCCGCCTAACCGAAAACCAAGTCGAGATCTAGAGGGCCTAGTTTTAAAGTGGCTAGGCGCCTGGGTCGAGCTTCCCTGCGTTAGGGTTGAAGGCCCTGACAGACTGATGCGTGATGTTCCGCCGACCATAATCCACGTTGTCTCAATCTTTAATTGATCGATGTGAGTCTACTTTTTATCCCTCGACCCTTGAAAAATATCGGCTTAGCCTCATGTTGTGGTTATCAAAGCATTTGGTGTAACCATGGCAGATCAAAGCGAGTTTATTCCCAAGGGCGGCGAGCAGTTAGGCGATGAGACTTCAAACGCCTTGGCGCGCCCTGATTCGGTATTGCCCGACACCCTTCAAATTATCCCGTTGAAGGACCGGCCTTACTTCCCAGTATTGGTGCAACCCTTGGTCATCGATGAGGACCCATGGGGTCCTGGCATCACAAAGGTCGCCGAGACGCCCCACAAACTTGTTGGCTTGGTCTATGCGCCCGAGGGTGGCAGCGATGCTGTTGCAACGGATCAGGTTCGCCGTGTTGGCTGCGTCGCGAGGATACACCGGGTCCAAACATCAGAAGGCAAAGTGCAGTTCATCGCGCAAGGGCTAAAACGTTTTCAGATCAATCAATTTTTAAAGCAGACACCGCCGTGGGTTGCGCAAGTTTCCTATATTGATGCCGCGGTGGTCGAAGATGAACAGCAAACCCGGGCCTATGCGCGCTCGATGATAAATATTATCAAAGAGCTGGCCGGCCTCAACCCGCTTTATACCGAAGAACTCCGGCACTACCTGCAATACTTTACGCCGAATGAGCCCTCGCCGCTGACTGATTTTGCTGCGGCAATCACTTCTGCTGACCCCGAAGAATTGCAGGATATTCTTGAGACTGTAAACCTACTTGAACGAATGCAAAAGGTGCTCCTTTTGATGGGTAAAGAGCTCGATGTAGCCCGTCTACAAGCGAAAATTACCCAACAAGTACAGGATCAGGTAGACGGACAGCAGCGAGAGTTCTTTTTAAAGCAACAGCTCAAAGCAAAACAAAAAGAATTGGGTCTCTCCAAGGATGATCGAGACTCCGATGCTGAGAAATTCTTAAAACGTCTTGAGCCGATGACCGTGCCCGAAGCTGTGATGTCAGTCATTGATGACTCCCTTGAGAAGCTGCGGGTGCTGGATCCCAGTGCCTCTGAATACGGGGTCACGCGTAATTATTTGGATTGGATGACCAGTGTGCCCTGGGGCATGGCAACGGATGACCAGTTTGATCTTAATGCAGCTCGGACAGTCTTGGATGAGGATCATGAGGGGTTGTCGGATATCAAAGATCGGATGATCGAG
>CAJYBS010000278.1 GCA_913064795.1 uncultured Gammaproteobacteria bacterium | reverse complement strand
CAGCAACAAAGACAAAATCACCGGTACCATGGAGATGGTTAAAGCGGCTTCAAGATCCAATTGAAACAAAACCGGAGCCAACGACGGCGGCATCGACACGATCCCGTGGAAGGGAGTCACACCCAGACCCCAGCCAAGAATAGATGATGCAGCGATTCCTAAAATAATCGCACCCAAGAGACCTCGATGGCTTAACACAGCAATCAAGATAAAACCGCCGAGACACAGCAGCGCTTCAACCTGATTGAGGGCGCCGAGCCTCAGTAAAGTTGCTGGATCGTCAATGACGATACCCGCATTCTTAAGGGCAATAAATCCAATAAAAAACCCGATACCTGCGGAAATACCGTGCTTAAGGTTGATGGGGATTGCGTTGAACAGCCATTCGCGAATGGGCAGGAGACTCAAAACCACGAAGATGACACCTGAGATAAAAACGGCCCCCAGAGCAGCCTGCCAGGGATATCCCATCCCAAGAACAATCACATAACTAAAAAAGGCGTTCTGTCCCATCCCTGGAGCGAGGGCGATCGGGTATCGTCCTAAAATTCCCATGGCGATACTGCCGAGCGCAGCTGCAAGGCAGGTGGCGACAAAAACAGCGCCAAAATCCATACCCGCATCGGATAGTATCGCTGGATTGACAACGCTAATATACGCCATGGCAAGAAAGGTTGTGCACCCTGCTAACACTTCATTCTTGACTGAATGGCCCCGAGAGGTATAACCCAAAAACTTTAATATTGGCGACACGGCAAATCTCTATCGGACGAATTCAACGTTAAGATATCAGTGTTTCACCGCGCGACCTAATCGATCAACTTAGGATTTTGAGAGCCCTTATGGACAAACATTACATTACCGCTGCAGACCTTCTTCGGGATTCCTTCAAGCTCGCTGAGCAGATATTTTCGAGCGGGTTTCGACCCAATTTCATCGTAGGGGTTTGGCGGGGCGGGGCGCCCGTTGGCATTGCCGTGCAAGAATATCTTGAATACAAAGGCTTAGAGAGTGATCACATTGCGATTCGCACGAGCTCTTATTACGGCATCGATCAGCAAAGCAAAGAGGTGAGAGTACACGGGCTGCAATACATTGTTGATCGAGCCAATCACAACGACCACCTTCTCATCGTGGATGATGTCTTCGACTCGGGACGTAGCGTCGCCGCGGTCCTCAAAGAACTCAAAGAGAAGTCTCGACGAAACCTGCCGGACACGATCAGGGTCGCTTGTCCTTGGTACAAACCAAATAAGAATCAGACCACGCTGGTTCCAGACTATTTCGTGCACGAGACAGATCAATGGTTGGTGTTTCCGCATGAAATCAATGGCCTCACCGAGGAAGAAATTCGATTCGGAAAACCCGACATGGCGGACATCTTATTTCAAGATTAACCGAGCGCCCCGAAATCTGGCCTCAGGCCAGTAATCCACTTTTAGAGCGCCCCAATGCTTTAAAGACAAGCGGCGTTATAGCAGAGCGGGGTTAAAAATCTTTGCAGTTAAAACAGCCGCGCCCAACGCCGGCCTGTGAGGTGACGGCCTCAGAAAATTCACTCGCCATCGGTTTGAGGGCTAACCCTTTGAGAGGCTATGGATATGGGTCACTATCGGTTATGACCGCTAATAGTTTCGAAAGCTAGTGGTCTCGAAAGCTAATGGTTACGAAGGCTAAAGATTTTAGCAGCGAGCGCTTTTGGGACTCTGAAGATTTGTACCAATCACGGTTTTTGCAAATCAAGGCTTTTGCAATGAAAGGCTTTTGCAATGAAAGGCTTGGGCAGATGGACGGGCCAAGACCAATCCTTACCCCGCGCTATCTCGCAACAGTTGCCTTATCACTTGGCTTGAGTAAAGTTTAGATTCTCAATGCAAGGGTTCCCGAATGACTTTCTTCACACAATCTCACCGTCAAATGCAAACGGAATTTGGCTCAACAGACCTAGCCAACAGAATCGTTGAAGCCGCTGTAGCCGAGCAATTGTCTGAGGAGCAAATTGATTTTATTCACAGTCGGAACATGTTTTTCCTGTCGACCATTGATGAGGCTGGATTCCCCAGTTGTTCCTATAAAGGCGGGGCTCAGGGCTTTGTCCGAGTCCTCGATGCCAACACGCTTATTTTTCCCAACTATGATGGTAATGGCATGTACCTTTCGATGGGCAACATCGAAGCCCTCGGCAAGGTTGGGCTTCTATTTGTTGATTTTGAGACCCCGAAACGGGTTCGATTGCGTGGCGACGCCCGATGTCACAGGGAGGGTCCCTTACTCGCGAGCTACCCCGGCGCAAACCTTGTGGTCGAGGTCATCATCGAACACGCCTGGATCAACTGCCCGCGCTATGTTCATCAAATGCAGCCGATCGAGCAATCACCCTATGTTCCAGACGATGCTGGACGGTTTCATCTCGCACTCTGGAAGCGCATTGACCTGATGCAAGACGTCTTAACAGAGAAAGAACGCGCCGAAGCAGCGTCTCTAGGACTCATCACCATCGAGGATTATGAAACGCGAGTCGCAACAGGTCAGCTCATCTGAATGTAGAGCGCCAGTTGCGACGCTGGAGGTTAGAACTTCAGTCAGGGGCTCCCCGGACTTATTGGGACCCAATCAAAAATTCCATCAAATCTCTCCGATCTGCGGCTTGAAATCCTGTGCTATTACCGAGGGGCATATAGCCTGATCCGATGGCTGAGGCGGCACGAGCCCGCTGGGCCAAGAGATCTTGATGATTCTCAAACAGCAAACCGCCTGGAGGTGCCGAGAATCCAGGATGGGATGGCGGGGTTGCGTGGCAGTTGCCGCAGTGAGTTAACACCAACTGATCAATCTCGGCTTCCGAACGCGCCACCTGAATCCGCTCTACAGACTCCGCGGCTGGATTGCCGTCGAGATGAGTGCTGGGTTGCTCCATCGGCTCGGGTGGCCGAAAAAGTAGCATCACAATCAGCGCCATAAGCCCTGGTACCACCAAGTATCGCCACTGCACAATATTCAGATGTCTGAGATTAAAAAAGTGTCGCGCAATCGCACCCGCTAGCATGAGCGTAAATAGCCCCAAGAAACCCCAAGCATTTTGATACAGCGTGGAAAAATGCAAACTGATCATGCATAGGAGAACGGGCAAGGTCAGATAGTTGTTGAAAAACGACCGTTGGCGCGCCAACTGAGTAATCGCTTGATCAGGCGCTTGACCCTGCTGGACAGCTGCCACGAACGCTTTTTGGGCGGGAATAATACCGAAAAAGACGTTGCCCACCATGATGCTGCCCAAAACCACACCTACATGAATAAAGGCCGCCCGGCTGGCAAGAAAATAATCTGCTAACCAACAAAGTCCTAGGATCAACGTTGCCACCAAGACAGCAAAAGATCGAGTATGGACGGCGAGCCTACTACGAATAAGTGCTTCATAAATCCCAACGCCGCCGATGATCAGCACAAGGCTCACGGCAATGGCTTGGCCAGAGGTGACCAGGGGCTTGCCCGCAGCCATCAAATAGACATCGGCTCGAACATAGTAGATCAGCACCAAAAGGGTGATCCCTGTCATCCAAGTCGTATAGGCCTCCCATTTCGACCAATGCAGATTTGTCGGCCAATCTTTAGGCGCCAAATTAAATTTCGTAAACTGATAGACACCACCGCCATGAATCGCCCAAAACCGACCTTGGACAGAGGGATCCCCCTCGTCGGGCTCCAGACCACGATCGACGCGGACAAAGTGCAGGGAGGAACCAATCCAAGCAACCCCGACCAGAAGGTGCAGCCAGCGAAACAAAACTTCAAACCACTCGAGCCAATACGGATCCATCAGGGGCTCCCATCAAATTGGAAGGCCTGACCGAAAACGGTGGTCTCCGCCACCAATTGCTCGTCTCCCAGTCTCATATAGACAAACAGTTCCTCCTTGATCGAACGGGCACTTGAAACCCTGCGCTCAATCAGGGGCACCCGAGAGGGATCCATGAGCACCCAGTCGGCTT
>CAJYBS010000277.1 GCA_913064795.1 uncultured Gammaproteobacteria bacterium | reverse complement strand
CTCCTGAATAAGCCAGATCGAGCAAGAGTGCCGGATTGTTGGGCGCCTTTGGCCGATCTTCCCAGATTTGATCGATCGGGTTACTCGGTAATGCTTTCAACGTCAGCTCGGCGGCACCGAACGCCGCTGAGGCCTGCTCATAAAACCGATAGGGGATCACCCGGCCATCAACGGCTACCAAAGCCCCTCCTGGCAAGATTTGGCTCAGCCATTTCAACGGGGGCTCATTGATCAAATGATGGTGCTCAAACAGCGGCGTTGGGCATTGATTTTCAGCTTGTAAGGTATAGCGACCGTCAACAAATAAAATGGCTCGATCGGCGGTCAGGATAAATAGGCCTGCTGACCCGGTAAATCCGGTTAGAAAAGCTAATCGCTCATTATGCACAGGGACATACTCGCCCAGATATTCGTCGGCTCTGGGCACGATCAGAGCGTCAATACCTTCATTCTGCATGATGGCTCGAGTCGACTCGAGACGCGCTTCAATCGTCGTCATAGTGCAGGTTCCTTGTGGTGTTCCCAAATTCAAAAAGGGCGGGTCCAATGGCGTGAGCGGCTCCGATTGTCATCATCTCAGATCTATCGCATAGGCGAAAGACCGCCCCCAAGCCCAGTCTTGTAGGTCGACAGGGCTCTTGCCTGTGGAAAATCTCTAGGGATTGATGCATGCTCCCTGAAACGAAAAAGGGGGCAGAGCCGTGACGCGGATGATTGAAATTGAACAGCATCAAGGTTGGGCTGAAATCGTCATGAGTCGGCCTGAGCGTCGAAATGCAATGGTTCCCTCAATGGCGGCGGAGATCCAAGCGGCCATTGAAGGGCTCTCAAAAGTTTCTGAAGTTGCCGCTATCATTTTGAGGGGTGCAGGGGGGTGCCTTAGCTCTGGTATTGACTTGAAGGCGCTCCAATCAAACCAAGATCCAGGGAGCGACGATGGGCATTGGGATCAAGCAGCCCTCAAATCGATGCATTATGCACTCTATGGTTGCTCCAAGCCGCTGATTTGCGCGCTTGAGAAATTTGCGATCAATGCGGGGGCTGCCCTTGTTTTTGCTTGCGATCTTGTTGTTGCGGGAAACGAGTCGTTTCTCCAGGTGGGTGAGATCCAGCAGGGGGCCGATATTCCAATGAATGCAGCTTGGCTTCGCCTTAAGAGCTCCGAACAAACGTTGTCCCGCCTTGCGCTGCTCGGTGATCGAGTGAGCGCACATGAGCTCGCTCAAATGGGTCTGATTCAAAAAGTTGTGGAAGATGATTCTGTGGTGGCGTGTGCACGTGAATGGGCAGGTCGAATGGCTTCGTTTCCGGAGGGCGCCACCGAAATCATTACCGAGCGAATCCGTGGGTTCCGGCCTGCTGATGTATCCTTGGTCTTCCCAGAATCGACCAACTCTGCGCTCTTGTCGGCAGGATTGCTCAAAGCTTAGCATCGGATCACGAGTAGCGCCGGGTCAGTGGTATCGACCTCACCGTCGCCGATAACAGAAATTAGAATGAGCCCTTGCTTTGGAGCCGAAAATGACGACTAACGCAGATCAAGCAACAAACTTAGATCAAGCAACACTACTCGGTCACCCCGTCGGTTTGTTTGTACTGTTTGCCACCGAGATGTGGGAGCGATTTAGTTATTACGGAATGCGGGCGCTGCTCATTTTGTATCTGACCAAGCATTGGCTTTATTCCGATGGTGATGCGGGCATGATTTATGGGACCTACGCTGCCTTGGTGTATGCGGTGCCGGTCCTAGGCGGGATGATCGCGGATCGATTTCTGGGCTTAAGAAAAGCGATTGTGTTTGGCGCCGCGCTTCTGGTGGTGGGACACTTAGGAATGGCTTTCGAAGGCCCACCTGCCACGGTGGTTGATGGGGTCGTCATTCGGTCCCAAGGATACGAGCAAATTTTTTACCTGGCGTTGTCATTTATTGTGGTGGGTGTCGGATTTTTAAAAGCCAATATTTCAACGATCGTTGGCGCGCTCTACGGTGAGAACGATCCCAGACGAGATGGCGGCTTTACGATCTTTTATATGGGGATCAATCTGGGTGCTTTTGTAGCCACGTTGCTGTGTGCCTATTTAGGCGAAACCTACGGCTGGCGATATGGTTTTGGTTTGGCGGGCATTGGTATGGTCGCTGGCCTCGCAACGTTTTTATTGGGGGCGCGTTTTTTACAGGGTGTTGGGCTGCCCCCCGAGCCCATGGCGTTGTCTGAAAAGCGGTTGGGGCTCGCGCTAGAATCTCGAATTTACATCGCGTCGATACTCTTTGTGCTCCTAATCTGGTCGGCCATTCAAAATACTCAAGAAATGGGCGTGCTTCTCACCGCATTCACCGCGGTGGTTACGAGCTACATGATTTGGTTTTCTTTAACCCAGTGTACCAAGCAGGAACGAGACCGAATGCTAACGATGTTGTTTTTGATGTTTGTCTCAGTGGTCTTTTGGGCGCTATTCGAACAGGCGGGCTCATCCCTGACATTGTTCACCGATCGAAATGTTGATCGAGGTTCGTTTTTTACTGCAGGCATGTTCCAAAGTTTGAATCCGTTTTTCATTATTGTGCTGGCGCCTTTGTTTGCCGTGCTTTGGCTGTTTTTAGGTCGTCGCAGCAGAGAGCCATCCGTCGCTTTTAAATTTGGGCTTGCGATTTTGCAGGTCGGTCTAGGATTCTTCGCGCTGGTGATTGGGGCGGGTTTCGCTGGCCCCGATGGCCAGGTTGCAGTGATTTGGTTGATTTTGATGTATTTGCTGCATACGACTGGAGAACTGTGCTTATCTCCTGTTGGGCTCTCAATGGTTACCAAATTATCGGTTCAGCGCGTCGCCGCGATGATGATGGGCGTCTGGTTCTTGTCGAGCGCGTTTGCGGCTTATGTTGGCGGGTGGATCGCCGGGCTAATGGCGATCGATGGGTCCACCGGTGATAGCGGCGGGATCGATTCGCTCGCCGTTTACGTGTCCGTGTTTGAGAAGCTGGGACTCTTAGCGGTGGTGATCGGTGTCGCTTTGCTGCTGATCTCGCCCTGGGTCGCCAAAAAAATGCGGTAGGGGTCATTCCGAAATCGTGAAGCCTTCATCGTGTGGCGGAGTCCTAGCCTGATCTGACTAATTCGTCATTAGCATTGAAACACTGGTTCACAAGAAACCGAGGAAGTCGCCTTGGCTGATTGCTTGAGGCCTCTCACCTTGTTTTTTTAGCGCTGGTGAGCGCCTTGTCGGAGCAGCCGCAGCGGGGAGTGTTCGGCCGCCCGGCTCAATTTGGATCGATCAGGCAATGCCATCCGGGTTACGCTTTTTGAAAGCGCATCGACAATGAATTTACGCAGTGCCGGGTATTTTTGGGTGTAATGAATTCACCCTCAAAGACATGCCCAAGGTGACCGCCACAATTTTCGCAAAGAATCTCGATACGAAATCCATCGGGGTCAGGCTCGCGTCGAACAGCGCCCGGTATTTCATCATCAAAAGCAGGCCATCCACAGTGAGCTTGGAACTTGTCCTCGGACCGATACAAGGGCTGGTCGCACTGGCGACAAACGTAAAGCCCAGCCTCAAAATGGTCATCATATTCGCCTGTGAACGGTCGTTCCGTACCCTTTTGAACAATAACCCAGGCTTCTTCTGCCGTAAGCTCGTTTCTTTTATCTGTCATGGGATACCTCCAAGCACTTCAAAGTGGGGAAAGAGTCAATGGTAGCAAGAAGCAGCATTGGCTGCTAATTGAGCCCCTTCTGGGATGATGATGTTTCTTGGGCTGGAAACTTACGGTGATAGCGGCGTCGCGCAGCGCTGCCCACTCTTCACTTCCCACTTCCCACTCCCCACAGCTCATTTTACCCGGTAGACTCCTCGTTAGGTCGATCCTGTGTGATGACGTTGTCTGAGAAGCGTTTCTTTGTGAAGAGATTCTTAACGAGTAGGTAGCCGCCTTAAACACCCTGCAGGGGTCTTCGCGCGGGTTTTTAGGCCGAACTAGCCGTTCACGAGTGAAAAGAGAAGAAGAGAAGGGGAGAAACA
>CAJYBS010000276.1 GCA_913064795.1 uncultured Gammaproteobacteria bacterium | reverse complement strand
CGTCTCATCGCCATCAAGCACGAGCAGCGCACGCAGCATGCTGTCGTTGGTGTCATTGCTGATGTTCGTCTGAAAGCCTCGCAGCCGCCGGGCAACAAATGCCGCCCGGGCTTCACCTGTTTTAAAAGCGTTCACAAGCGCAACAAATTGCCGATTAATCGCGGCGCGCAGTAGCTCTTGTCTTGATCCAAAATAGTGATAGATATTGCCCCGATTGACACCAGCAATGTCGGCAACTTGACGAAGATTGAGTCCAGCCAACACGCCGTTATCCCGAATCAGTTCAAGGGCGACGTCAATCAGTCGTTGCTCCGTATCCGCGCGGCTGCGCTTTGGTTTTATCGCCTTTTTTGACTGCGACTCTTTGATTGTTTTAGGCAAGCGCCACTCCATTACTTAGTCTGACTTGCGATATGACTGTCAGAGGAATACCATCTAGAAAGACTAATTTAGCATAATGCTAATTAACTAAGAAAGGCCATGAACCCGAACATCAGAGCTTGGAGCAAAAAATTGATAGGTCGAAGTCTAAACCCTGCTTGCTTGATCGCTGGGCTGCTGCTGGCCAGTTGCGGTGGTGGCAGTCAGCAGAACCAGGAGCAGCGAACCGCGATCAGGCAACCCTTGTTTGCAACCGAGCATACGATCATTGATCGACGGTCTCATCGTGACCCAGCGGTCGAAGACCAGCCAGCCACCAATCGACACCGCAATCCAGAGCGTACCGCTTATTTTGGTGACCTGCATGTGCACACAAAATACTCGTTTGACGCCTACGCCTTTGGCACACTGGCATCCCCCTCTGATGCTTATCGCTTTGCAAAAGGCGAAGCGATCAAACATCCCGCCGGCTTTGACTTACAGCTTCGGGAGCCCCTGGACTTTTATGGTGTCACCGATCACGGGTTTTTTATGGGCGTGTCTCCTGTTGCAGCCGATACCAACAGTGATTTTTCCAAATATCCTTTTGCGGAAGTTCTGCACGACCTGAATGCTCAAGACAATATGGATCGCTGGAGCACATTGGATCGGATGAGAAGTTTTGCGGTCGCCCGCGCAATTGCCGCGGCCATTGTTGACGGAACACTAGACCCTGAAGAGCCACTGGCAATCACTCGCAGCGCGTGGGCAGACTCTATTGATGCCGCAGATGAACACAATGATCCAGGCAATTTCACGACCTTCGTAGCCTACGAGTACTCAATCACAGCAGACGATAATGGTAGCCTCCATCGCAACGTGATCTTCGAGAACAGTGACCGTGTGCCAGAGGTACCATTTTCTCGGATGCACTCTCTTAACGTGGAGGATCTGTGGGACTGGATGGATACCCTGCGGGAAGCGGGCGTTGAGTCTCTGGCCATCCCGCACAACTCCAATAAGTCTAACGGCCATATGTTTAAGCTTGAGGATTGGGCGGGTGATCCCTTCGATGATGAATATGCGGTCCAGCGTATTCGCAATGAACCACTGGTTGAAATCACCCAAATCAAGGGGACATCTGAAACGCATCCCGCTTTGTCGAGCCGAGATGAGTGGGCAGGTTTTGAATTAGTGAGCACAAGAGGCGTTGGGATGGGGCAGCCCGTCGCCAGTAAACCCGAAGGAAGTTATGTGCGACAAGCTTTGCGGCAAGGAATGGCCCTGGAGGCACGGGGCATTAGCAATCCCTTTGCCTTTGGCTTTATCGGGTCCAGTGATACCCACACGGGCACATCACAAAATGATGAAGCCAATTTTATTTCGAAATTGGGTGTCTTGTCTGCAGATGCAGATCTGCGTGGCTCGGTCCCCGTGAGCTTTTTAGAGAGCGTGATGATAGGAATGTTGCCGGGTCAGTCGGTCGCAGAAGTTGACGGTGAAAACTATTTGGGTAGTCAAACCACTGAATTTGGCGCGTCAGGTCTTGCTGCGGTGTGGGCCGAAGAAAATACCCGGGAATCGATCTACGGGGCGTTACGACGTAAAGAAACCTTTGCCACATCCGGCCCTCGCATGCGCCTGCGATTTTTTGCAGGATACGGTTTACCCGATAATTTGCTGGAAGCGACGGATGGCGTGGCTCGGGCCTATGCCATGGGTGTCACCATGGGTGCGGATCTCGCGCCTGATCCTGATGGCACTGACAGATCACCGCAGTTCGCCATGTGGGCCCAAGCTGATGCCAACAGCGCGCCGCTGCAAAGACTTCAGATAATCAAAGGCTGGGTCGATGCAGACGGCGAAACGCATGAAGCGGTTATTGATGTGGCTTGCGCTGGCGGCGCCCAGATAGACCTTGCGACAAACCGCTGTCCGGACAACGACGCCACGGTGAACTTGAGCGATTGCAGCTACAGTGCTAGAACAGGCAGTAGTGAGCTACGGGTCGTGTGGACCGACCCAAACTTTAATGCCACTGAGCGCGCTTTTTACTACACCCGTGTACTCGAAAATCCAACCTGTCGATGGAATACATGGGATGCAATTCGTGCAGGCACAAATCCGCGCCCAGATCTGGCAGCAACTCTGCAGGAGCGTGCTTGGTCTTCGCCGATTCAGTATATTCCGAATCCCGGTGCCCGCACGAACCCAACCCCAGCGAGGAGATGATTGTGAAGACAAATCTGAGACTTGAAACAAACTTCCTAGCAGTGATCACGTTGGGGGTCTTCTTAGCGTCGTGTTCCGACGAGCCAGACTTGAGTCTTCCAGAGGACAGACACACCAATGAACGGGCGATTGCCATCACAGCGGAAGCAGATGCACAGCTGTCAGAGCAAAGGGCCGTCATGATGGCAACAGTCTTTGAAACGGAAACAGAACTCCTCGTTCGCGAGCAAACATCAATATCCGCCATAAGCGATGAACCCACCGAAACAGTCCCAGAACGCAAAGCCTACTTTGGGGATCTGCATGTGCACACAACCTACTCTTTTGATGGCTATGCTTTTGGAACCCTTGCTACGCCCTATGACGCCTATCGGTTTGCACAAGGTGAGGCGATTGCCAATCCCGCTGGTTTCAACATGCAGCTTCCAAGGCCGATGGATTTTTACGCCGTAACAGATCACGCAATGTTCTTAGGACTGGTGAAGGCAGCGGCCGATACAAGGTCCGAATTTTCAAAAAATAAATTCTCTGAGCCTTATCATGATCTCAATGCACCCGAAAATATGGGGACAGGGTTGTTCAGCATATTGAATCGACTCTCAACCTTCTCGACCTTTTTACCTAATGCGATTAGACAAATCGCGTCCGGAGATCTGGATCGTGAAGACGTGCTGGGCGTTGTGAGGAGCGCTTGGAGTGATTCGATTGATGCAGCAGATCAATTTAATGATCCCGGTCGCTTCACGACATTTGCAGCCTACGAATATACTTCCAGCACCCCAGATATGGGCAACCTGCATAGAAATGTCGTGTTTAAAGGAACCGATCGACTGCCCAGGGAGCCATTTTCGCGTTTCCATTCGGCTAATCCCGAAGATCTTTGGCAATGGATGGATGACCTCCGAGCCAGAGGCGTTGAAAGCCTAGCCATTCCCCATAACTCCAATGGATCGAACGGACAAATGTTCAAGCTCGCTGACTGGGCCGGTAATCCATTAGATGATGCTTACGCAGAGCAGCGCACCCGCAATGAACCGATTGTTGAAATCACCCAAATCAAAGGAACATCGGAAACTCACCCTAGTTTATCGTCCCGGGATGAATGGGCAGGTTTTGAAATCATGCCTTATCGAATCGCAACCAACGCCTTGAGTCAGCTAGAAGGATCTTATGTGCGAGAAGCGTTGTTAAACGGATTAGCGTTAGAGCAGCAAGGCACAGCAAACCCTTATCAGTTCGGCTTCATCGGTTCGAGCGATACTCACTCAGCAGCCAGTCAAAATTACGAATCAGACTTCGTTTCAAAGTTGGGACTGATATCAAGTACAGGGGAGCAGCGAGGCTCGTTGCCCCAAACCGGTCTTTCGGGAGAGTTTGATTACCAGGTGCTAAAGGCTGTGGGGCGCGGCAATTCGCGAGTGCGAATAAACGGTGACATTTATGCCGCC
>CAJYBS010000275.1 GCA_913064795.1 uncultured Gammaproteobacteria bacterium | reverse complement strand
GCTTAATCCTAGCAGCTGGCGCCCGCCATCTAAATAAGCACTTAATTGCCTATTTGCCGAAGGCGGTGAACCCAAAGAGGTAGCGAACCCAGAGAGGCAGCGAACTTCTAAAGGGCAGGGAACGGATGAACCCAGCCGAAGATCTCGCCTCTGGGGAATCAAACACAGACGAGGACGTGATCACCATGGCCAAGCGGATCCACATCAGTCCTGGCTGGATGTTTCGTGATGAACAAGGGGAGGAGTTGAATCCCCGCTTGTTTTCTTTACTTCAAGGCATTAAGCAGACTCGAAAACTTACCATTGCTACCAAGGCGGCAGGAATGTCTTATCGGCATGGCTGGAATCTCGTCGAGCAGGCGAGGGTTTTCTTTGGCGGTCCCGTGGTTCGACTCGAGAAAGGTCGTGGTGCGGAGTTAACTCCATTGGGTGAGAAATTACTGTGGGCAGAGGAGCGCGTTGCTGCGCGATTAAAGCCTCAAATGGAAAATCTTGCCTCTGAACTGAATATTGAAATCCAAAAAGAATTATCCGGGCAAAGGCCGGTTCTGCGGCTTCACGCCAGTCACGGGTATGCAGTGGCCCTGTTGCCTGATTTTGCGAGGGGTTTTCAACTCGACCTTCAATATAAACCACCGAGTGACGCGCTGGCCGCACTTAGCCGGTCTTCCTGCGATCTTGCGGGTATCCATGTCCCGGCGGAAATACGGCTCGAGGGTTTGATCGAGCACTATTCGAGCTACCTTGCGGCCAAACACTATCGAGTGATTCGTTTTATAACGCGCCAGCAGGGTCTGATGCTGGCGCCGTCTAATCCAAAGTGCATTCAGAGTATTGCCGATCTGGGTCGGGTTGGGGTCAAGCTGATTAATCGCCAAAAAGATTCCGGCACCCGGGCTTTACTCGATCAGCTCCTCTTACTCGAAGATATCGCGCCCCGAGATATCGATGGCTATGAGCAAGAGGAATTTACGCACACGGCAGTTGCCGCGTTTGTGGCGGCGGGGATGGCCGATGCCGGATTCGGTGTGGAAGCCGCGGCGCGACAGTTCGGCCTCGAATTTTTACCTGTAACAAAGGAGCATTACTTGATGATTGGGCATGAACGCACCCTTTCATCGGAGGCTTGTCGCGGATTCCTTGCTCAGCTTCGGAGCGCTGAGTTTCATGCGGAAGTCGCCGCACTGGCCGGATACAGCGCAGAGAAATGTGGCGAGATCGAGGCGTTATCCAACTATTTTTTGTAAACTGCCTAAATTGATCATGCCTGCAATTTGAATGGATGGACGCCAAGGGCCATCTCGGATCAGCGCCACAAAATAGGCCGTAGGCCCTTATTTGCGCTGAAGGCATGGACTAAGGCCGGCAAGCGCTTTAAACCGTCGTTTTTTTTAACCGCAGACTGATCGTCGACGGGGCGATGTAGCCCAACCAGGCAAAACGAGCGCTGCCGGTAATCGGAACCAATAGGATGCTCATGGTGTTTCACAGATTCAGTTTACGGTGCCTGTTGTGGGGGGTGTTGGTGTGCGCCCTCCCGAACCAAGCCAGTGGCGGCGATGCACCGGAATTCGCTGCATTTGATCATACCCATGCAGATTGGGCCAAATTGCTGCTTCGTGCGGTGCACACAGATCGAGGGGGAAGCGTATCAAAACTGGATTACCAAATTTTTCTAGACGATTCAGAGACCTTCGATCGTTATTTGACAGCTTTGAGTGCAGTCAGTCTCGAGCAATTCAGACAATTTTCCCGATCCGCGCAGCTGGCTTTTCTGTTAAACGCGTATAACAGCTTCATGGTTGCAAAGATCATGCAGCGCTATCCAGAAATTGCTTCGGTCTGGGATTTCGGCCGGGTGCTCAATGCTCCGTTCAAACATCGGTTTTTTGATCTCTTGGGTCAACGAAGGAGCCTCGACGATATCGAACATCGATTAATTCGAGGTAATTCGAGGCTCATGGACCCACGAATTCATTTTGCGGTGAATTGTGCATCGGTGGGTTGTCCCGCGTTACGCGGAGAGCCTTTCTTGGCGCCGCGATTAGATGCTCAGCTTGAGGATCAAACAGTCCGATTTCTGAATGACCGGAGCCGCAATTATTACGATAGAGAATCGGACCAGCTGGTTGTGTCCCCACTGTTCGATTGGTACGGCGATGACTTTGAGCCTTCGAAAAATCAGCGCCCAGGGGGTGTCATTTGTTTTTTGCTCCATTACCGACGAGCGCTTGGACTCAACGGAGACCAAACAGAGCGGCTGGCAGAGGGCAAGGTGACCCTCCATTACTCAGATTACGATTGGCAATTGAATGCTTTTACCGATGAGTGGGCATTAAGCGAACGCGAATGAGTCAGTCGTTAAGCATCATCATTCCAGTACTCAATGAAGCGGCAGCGCTTCCGAGGTTGCTTGAGTCACTGCAACCTCTCAGGGCCGCGGGCGTCGAGGTCATTGTCAGTGATGGCGGAAGTTCTGACGATAGCCGTGCAATTGCTGGTCCGTTGACCGATCTGATTTTACAAGGCGAGATTGGCCGCTCAGCCCAAATGAATGCCGCAGCTAAGGTAGCGAAAGGCGATTGGTTATTGTTCTTGCACGCCGACTCGGTGTTGCCCGAAATTTCAGCACAAACCTTTATTCAAAGCCTGGTTGGTTGCCAAGCGCAATGGGGATGGTTTCGAGTGGCGATCTCCGGGGGGCACCCGGGCCTAGCGTTGACGGCTTGGCTCATGAATCGCCGCTCAAAATGGACATCAATTGCAACGGGTGATCAGGGTTTGTTTGTGCGAAACAGTTTGTTTCGATCCTGCGAAGGGTTTCCCGAACAATTGTTAATGGAAGACATTGCGCTGTGCCAGCGACTTAAAAGAGTTGCTCAACCTGAGGTTTTGCAGCTGACGCTCACGACGTCCGGCCGGCGCTGGGAGCAACAGGGATGGTTGGCAACGGTACTTAAAATGTCCTGGTTGCGTTGGGTCTATTGGCTGGGTGTATCTCCTACGACATTGCACCGCTGGTATCACAATGTCCGCTGATTTAGTTCTGCAAGTTTTCGCGAGGGCACCCAAGTTAGGTTGCGTTAAAACGCGATTAGGACGTGAGATTGGTGCAGCTGCAGCGCTGCATTGGTACCGCATACTGGTTCATCGTACACTCGTGACTGCATCCGCGGTGCCTGCTCAAGTGCAGGTGTGGTGCCCTTCCGAGGATGATCCATTTGAGCTGGAGCAGATCGTCGATGGGCTAGGGATGAGCTTCTATCAGCAGTGCGCCGGTGATCTGGGCCAGCGCATGCAGTTTGCGTTACGAGCGGGTCTGGAATTTGGTCCACGGGTTCTGTTGATCGGTGCTGATTGCCCGGTTTGGACCCCAGGGGCTTTGGCTGCCGCAGGACAAGTGCTTTCAGAGACCTCGATGGTGTTGGTTCCTGCCGATGACGGCGGTTATGTGGGAGTCGGTGTCAGCGGTTCTGTTCCGTCGGTCTTTGAGGGTGTTTCTTGGAGCACCGCGTCGGTCACCTCCCAGACGAGGAGGTTGATGGAGCAAGCTGGTGTCGATTGGTTGGAGTGCCCCATGCTCTGGGATGTTGATCGACCGGAGGATCTTGAGCGCTGGTTACAGGCCGAGCCGAACCTGCCTAGACCCATTGTCTCCTAGGGAGCGCTTTTTTACTCCGGGATTCTCGCCGAGCACGATCTGCGTTAATGACTGGCATTGTTTTCGGTTTGTTTCGCGATTGACGCCAGTCCTGAATGCGATTGTTTCGAGAAGCGAAGTCAGGCGTTGTTACAATCCAGCGAGATGGAGTGCTGGTGCTAGTTGATAGAATCAATATTTTAACCGCAAGTCATCATGAACCATCAACATGGGATTCGTGTGAAAAACGCTCGTTTGTTTTAGTCTGTTTCAAAGCTTGGATGGCGTAGTATGAGAGCGGGCAGGGCTCAGTCTGCACTCGTTAGGATCCACACCCTCTATTGAATGCCGTAAAATTTAGAAGTCTGTCGAGGGCAGTTCATTGCGCCGAGGTCGGCCGAGCACTTACAG
>CAJYBS010000274.1 GCA_913064795.1 uncultured Gammaproteobacteria bacterium | reverse complement strand
GGCTCATGGTGTGTTTGGAGATGACAGGCTCGTTTACCTGTCTCAAGCTCTGGACGCTGGCCGATTTGAGAGATTGCGTGACGATGTCACTTACTCTGAGAGAGGGAATCTACAGGGTAACCAATTTCATGCTGTTGCCGGCTTACTTTACGAGAAAGCGATAGAAGCCGGTGTGACTACTGAGATTCCAACAGAGTTGTTCTTACAGGATATTCGTAACTAACGAGAGGGTCCGTTGATTGTCTGGTACTGGTAGTACTCCCGTAACCCAAATACAGACTTCTCCCAGCCAAGGCCGCTGTGCTTGTGGCCTCCTGCTGGCAGCTCCCCTGCAAAATGACCCATCGCGCGAGCGGCGTTGATGAATACCCGTCCGGCTTCGATGTGTCTAGCGATGTCTTGTAATTCGGTCAGGTCCGAGCCCCACAGTGATCCGCTAAGCCCGTAATTTTGGTTGTTTAACGCCTCAATGAGTTCTGAGATATTCTCGTACTCTAGGATCGGAAGTATTGGGCCAAACTGCTCTTCGGTGACCAAGTTATGCGCATGATCGATGTTCCAGACAAGTGTTGGTTGGACATAACACCCATTGACAGGGTCCGCCGACTCTAAAACTGTTCCACAAGGACGAACGGTTGCATTTGCGGCTTTTACTTTTTCGATAAGTTTGTTTAGTCGTTGCTGAGCGTCTTTGTCGATCACGGGACCGAGTGTGGCTGAGGGATCTGACGGCGGACCGATTTGCAATTTTTCTGCGGCAGCGATCAGCGCTTCAATCATGTGTTCTTTGATTGAAGTGTGCACATATACCCGTTTGGTTGCGTAACAAAACTGACCAGACCGGCGGAATGCTGAGTCTATGAGTTGGGTCGCAGTTGTCTTGATGTCTGCATCAGAAAGAACCACAGCCGCGTCGTTTCCACCGAGTTCGAGCTGCACAGACTTCAGTTCAGACGCAGCTGACGCCGCGACTCTCTTCCCTACAGCCGTGCTCCCAGTAAAAGAAATTTTCCGAATATCAGGGTGCTGAATCATCGCCTCCCCGAGCTCGTCCAGCCCGTGAAGGACGCTGATCAGCCCAGGCGGTAGACAACTTCGCAGCAGATCTAAGAACAGCGTTACTCCGATCGGTGCGCGAGGCGAGGGCTTTACAATAATTGCATTACCTGAAAGAAGTGCGGGGATTACCTTGGCGGTAGCAAGCGAAATCGGTGCATTCCAGGGAACGATCGCGGCTGTGATTCCAAACGGTACTTTTCTAATTTCGGCAGTATATGACTCGTCCGCTAGGTGAATCGATGCGAGCTCGGCTGGAGCGACTTGGAGCGTATGGTTGATTTGGCTAATCGATTCCTGCACCTCTCGTCTGACGACCGAATCAAGCATCCCTTGCTCAGTTCTCAGCGCTTCAATGATTTCGTCCAAGTGGGCTTCGATTAGGGGAATGAACGATGCAATGCACAATGCGCGTTCTTCGATTGATTGCTGAGCCCATTCTTTCTGAATAATCTTCGCCTGCTCAACCACTTCAGCAAGGACGTCTTTTGAACACACTGGCATCATCGCGATAACCTGCCGTTGGTCATGAGGAGCTCTGAGTTCGATCGATTCCTGACCAAGCAGTTGTGTTGTCGCAAAAGACCGTAGATGCATGAGTTTCTCTATATATTGTCTAGAATGTGATGGTAAATATCGGAGCGATTAAACCAATTTGCAAGCAACTGGGAGAGAGTAATGAATACAGAAAATATAGGGTTCGTCGGTTTGGGCCGCATGGGTTCAAGGATGGCGCATCGTTTGGTCGATTCATATTCGGTTTTCGGCACAGATAAAGCCCTATCACAAAAGGACATGGCAGAGGCCAATGACATTACTTGGGTTGATCACTCCAAGTCGCTCGCGAGTATATGCCGTCACATATTCATCGTGGCTGGTTCTGAAACTGATGTGACAGAAATCATCTTTGGCGAAACAGGCCTCATTCACGGCATCAATTCAGATACAACGATTATCGTTTGTGCGACTGTTCGACCCAGTTACATGCGCGCCTTGGCGGAGCGATTGTCCCAAAATGCAAATATCAAGTTGCTCGATTGTCCTATCGCTAGGGGTGAGATGGCCGCGGATACCGGTGAATTGCTCCTCTTTATCGGGGGTGATAAACAGTTGCTTGACGCTTTGATTCCTATCCTCAGTCATATCGGTAGCGACATCGAGTTTTTGGGTCCAATCGGAGCCGGACAGGTCGCCAAAGCGGTAAATAATTATCTACTCTGGGCGTGCCTAACCGCCTCAATGGAGGGTTTAGACTTTGGGGAGCGGATGGGTGTAGATCGAGAGCGGATGCGTACCGCGCTCGAAAAAAGTAGTGGGGCTAATTGGGCGATGTCAACGCGAGCCGACGATAGACCCGCGCTTTGGGCTGAGAAAGACATGGCTCTGTTTTTGTCGGAGGCGGATCGATTAAGATTTTCCGCTCCAATCGCTGGGCAGGTCCGGGAGGCGATCAAACTATTCAAACTCGATCGACACTTAGATAGAGCTCCTGATCTCGAAGATTTTCAATTCCCTAAGTAGGAGTCTTTTTCTATCTAAGGTAGATAATTCCGCTTTCTCTCGGTTATAGCGAATTCGGCTTAGTCCATGGTAGCGTACAACCATAATAAAATTAAGGATTAAGTAATGGATGCTTCCCTTTTGGATGTCGCGTTCGCGGCGCTTTCTGTTCTCCTAGAGCCAGAGCGACTTTTTTACCTTGGAATGGGGACTGTTATTGGGTTGGCTTTGGGTATTATGCCGGGTGTTGGAGGCGTGGCTGGCCTTGCTCTGCTTTTGCCTTTCACATTCAACCTGGATGCCTATTCTGCATTTGCTTTCATGTTGGGTCTCGGTGCCGTCACCTCGACAAGCGATACAATTCCTGCTGTTTTATTTGGTGTGCCGGGAACCTCGGCTTCGCAAGCAACTGTTCTTGACGGTCATAGTATGGCCAAGAATGGAGAGGCTGGAAGAGCTTTGAGTGCAGCCTATGCTGCCTCGCTGATCGGAGGTTTGTGGGGCGCTTTTCTTCTTGGTTTAACCATTCCAGTGCTTCGTCCTATCCTGATGCACATCAATTCACCAGAGTTACTCGCCTTTTCAATTTTTGGATTGTCAATGGTGTCAGCGCTCTCCGGATCTATGCCGTTGCGCGGTTTATCGATGGCTGGTTTCGGAATATTGTTGGCCATGGTTGGAGGCGATCCGACTTCTGGTCAAGAGCGGTGGACGTTGGATACGTTATATTTAATCGATGACCTGCCGCTGTTACCAGTTGCGCTAGGACTTTTTGCGCTGCCTGAAATTTGCGACGTTGCAGCTCGTCGAACAGCAATATCTGACACCAGCAAATATGAGCTGAAAGAAGGTATGGTTAAGGGTCTGAGAGACGTGCTCGAGAACTGGTGGCTGGTGGCTAAGTGCGGATCGCTGGGTGCAATGATCGGTGCGATTCCAGGGCTCGGCTCAGCCGTTGTCGATTGGTTTGCGTATGGATATGCTGCAAAGTCGGTCAAAGGCGCCGATAAGACGTTCGGAAAGGGTGACGTCAGAGGTGTCATCGCTCCAGAGAGTGCCAACAATGCTAAAGAGGGCGGTTCGCTAGTTCCGACGATCGCATTCGGGGTGCCGGGGTCAGCGTCAATGGCTCTTTTGTTAGGTGGCTTTATGATTCACGGACTCGTTCCAGGAAAATCGATGGTCACCGATAACCTGGAAGTCACCTACTCAATGGTTTGGTCTATCGCCCTCGCCAATATTCTTGGTGCTGGCCTTTGTTTCGCGTTCAGTGGGCAATTCGCGAAAATAGCGACGCTACGATATACGCTGGTGATACCGGCGATTATTTCAATCATGATGGTTGGAGCGTACCAAGCATCGGCAGATTGGGGTGATCTATTTACACTACTCATATTTGGTGTCGTTGGCTGGACCATGAAGCATCTCAAGTGGCCGCGACCACCTCTGATCCTGGGTTTTGTACTCGGTGGGATCGTAGAAGACTATATGCGAATTTCCTATCAGATTTAC
>CAJYBS010000273.1 GCA_913064795.1 uncultured Gammaproteobacteria bacterium | reverse complement strand
GGAGCTTATGGATGGGGTCCACTTTAGGATGCCAGCAGGTCCAGGAGGCGGCTGGGACGGCACAGCAAGAGGCGTTGGACTGGCACTTAACGAAGCCAATCTCACCGGTGATACGACCTTCGAAAATATAGCCGGTGGTGGTGGCGGACGGGCCATCGCTAAGCTCATAGAAACAGCGGACCGACAGCAAAACACGCTGCTGATCAGCTCCACACCAATTATTGTCCGATCGCTTCAAGGTATTTTCCCTCAGTCCTTTAGAGACCTCGTTCCAATCGCGTCTATGATCGCCGACTACGGCTGCTTTGCCGTTCGAACTGATTCAAAGGTGCAATCCTTCTCTGACCTTGCTGAGCGCTTCAAAAAAGACCCCCGCTCGGTGATTGTCGCCGGAGGGTCAGTTCGGGGTAACACGGATCATTTTGTACTCGCGAAAGCCCTTCAGTTAGCTGGCGCAGATCCTAAACCTCTCATTTATCTTGGCTATGATGGGGGCGGCAAGGCTGCGACAGGTCTTCTCTCCGGAGAAGCGCTCGTACTTTCCACCGGGCTCAGTGAAGCACTCCAATTACATCGGGCAGGCCTTCTTCGAATTATCGGTGTCACCGCGGGATCGAACATACCGGATTTGCCTGATCTTCCAACGCTACGAGATCAAGGTATTGATCTCGTTTTTGCGAACTGGCGTGGCTTCTTTGCAGCAAAAGGACTGCCGACAAACCAATATACGAGGATGCAGAACACGCTCCGAGCAGTATCGAACCCCCCTGAATTTCACGTCATCCGTCGACGCAATGGCTGGATCGATCTACACATCGAAGGAGCAGCGTTTTACAGTTTTCTAGAGCAGCAAGAAACCCAAATCAAATCCCTCATGCAAAGCATTGGTTATCTTCGCTAGTGACTCCCGGAGCATCCCTTTCAAATCGCGTCAACCCAGCCGCCATTGGCTTATCCTTGTTCTTCGCGACCTACCTCTGGTTTGCAACCCAGATCCATATCGATCTATGGTCGATGGATGGTTTTTTTACAGCTCGATCCTTCCCCTTCTTTGCGGGAGGTCTTGGACTGATTTCATCGGTTCTCATCGCTGGTCTCGCCTACTTTCGCCCTCTTGAGTCAGTGCCACCCACATCGACCGAGTCGCTTCGCTACTTGCCCCTTTTACGGATGGTTTTGCTGATATCGATTTACATCACATTGATCGACCTATTGGGATTCGTCCTCAGCAGCATTGTTTTCATTGCAGCTGCCGGATGGCTTTCCGGCACTAGGCACTATTTTTTACTGTTGACTGTGGCGGTGACAGTTCCAGTCTTACTCGGCTTTATCCTTAGTTTACTCGGCATCTATCTCGACCCCGGATCAATCATTGGACAGTTAGGCTTCTCCCGATGATTGAAGGACTCCTCATTGGTCTAAGCACGGTCTTAACCCTACACAACCTTCTATTTGTTGCCGCAGGCTGTCTGACAGGAATGATGATCGGGCTGCTTCCCGGTCTAGGACCGATCTCCGCAATCGCACTCATGATTCCGATCAGCTACAACCTCGACCCCACCAGCGGTATGATTCTTCTCGCGGGTGTCTACTACGGCGCAATTTTTGGGGGCTCCACCAGCGCGATACTGATCAATGCGCCGGGGGTTGCAGGTACCGTTGCAACAGCCTTTGACGGCTATCCATTGGCTCAGCAAGGCCATGCGGGAAAAGCCCTTGCAGTCGCCGCCTATGCCTCTTTTTTTGGCGTCACCCTTGGTGTGATTTTGCTCATGTTTTTAGCACCGACGCTTTCGAGCCTGTCGCTCTCGTTTCAATCCGCCGAGTATACCCTCATGATGGTGCTCGGTCTGAGCCTCGTCATCTCATTCTCAGAACGTGGACACTATCTAAAAGCCACAGCGATGGTCGCACTGGGTCTTGGTTTATCCACCGTCGGTACAGATCTCGCGTCCGGCGTGACCCGTTTTACCTTTGGCAGAATGGATCTGATTGATGGGGTGAGTTTTTTACTACTGGCGATGGCAACCTTTGCAATGGCAGAGGCACTGCTCATGCTACAAGCACCTAAAAGTCGTGAGAACCCTACGCTGGAGGTGTCCAAACGCTCCCTCGCGCTCAATCAGGAAGAAGTCAAAACCATCGCGCCAGTTATTTCACGAAGTTCTGTTCTGGGTTTTTTGGTTGGTGTTCTACCTGGCGCGGGAGCAACGATCGCCTCCTTTTTAGCCTATAGCAGCGAAAAAGTGCTCACTAAGGAGCCAATACCAGCCTTTGGCCAAGGCAACCTGAAAGGTCTCGCTGCCCCAGAGTCGGCGAACAATGCGGCCTGTACAGGCTCCTTTGTCCCACTCCTGACATTAGGTATCCCTGGATCAGGAACAACAGCCATCTTACTTGGCGCGCTGATTGCTTATGGCATTCAGCCAGGGCCTCGCCTCTATCTCGATGAACCGACTGTCTTTTGGTCAGTGGTTCTCTCGATGTACATTGGCAATCTCATCTTATTATTTCTTAATCTTCCGATGATTCCGTTGCTCGCCAAACTGCTCGTCATTCCCCGGACAGTGCTGGCCCCCTTGATCTTATTTTTCTCAATGACCGGAGTTTATCTCGTGTCATTTAACCTCTTTGATTTATACCTCATGCTAGGTTTTGCGCTCGCTGCTGTTGTCCTTAGAAATTACGATTTCCCAATGGCACCTCTGCTACTCGGCTTTATATTAGGCGGACTTCTGGAAGACAATCTCCGGCGAACATTGATCGTCAGTCAAAATGAGCTCAGCTTCCTGCTTGAACGACCTGCGAGCCTTTTACTCATGATTCTGATCCTTTGTGCCGTGCTCATACCGGTTCTTCGCCAATTTTCACCCGTCAACGCCTTGAGACGCCAGCACCATGAGTGAACGGCTGAATCAGCTCGGGCTACAAGCACTGCTGCGTCAGGGCTATCAACCCGCTGAAGGCATCACGTTGGGCCGGATTACCCGGCAAGACCGTCAGCGACTGACTGTTTTGACCGCAGACGGCCCCGTTAGGGCAATCTTAAGTCCCAAAAACCGTCTCGCTAAGAAGAATAAAATCCTTACGCCGGTTGTCGGTGATTGGATCGAGATCGAGGAAGACACATCAGAATCTGGGATGCCCGCCGTCAGAATGCTACTCCCCCGATTTTCAAAATTGTCGAGGCGCGCCGCAGGTGACGCACCCGTCGAACAGGTGTTGGTTGCTAATCCTGATATTGTCTTTGTGGTTTCGGGACTCGATCAAAACTTTAACCCAAACCGAATCCAGCGCTTTTTATCAATGGCTTGGAGCTGCGGGCTCCCTGCTGTGTTACTACTCAGCAAAGCCGATCTGGTTGATGGGTTATCAGAGAAGTTAAAACTGCTCGAACCCATTTTATATGGGACCCCGGTCTATCCCGTCAACATGCACGACGGGGCAAGTCTCGAAGCGCCCCTTTTACATCTAACAACAGGCCAATGTGCCGCTCTAATTGGCTCTTCAGGTGTTGGAAAATCGACTCTCGTCAATCAGCTGTTAGGCGTCAATCAGATGGCCACCCAAGCCGTCAGGGCGTTTGACGACAAAGGTCGACATACGACTACTCACCGGGAGCTGTGTGTTTTACCCGATAATCGCGGGCTTATCATCGACACCCCGGGAATGCGAGAGGCGCAAATTTGGTATGACGAGGATCAACTGCGCGACCGCTACCAAGCGTTACTCAATCATGCCAATGACTGTAAATTTACCAACTGTCGCCACCTGGAAGAGCCGGACTGCGCCGTCAAAAAGCAAACCCTAATCAATACTCAGTTTGACCATTTGTGGCGGCAATATTGTTTGGTGGCTTACGGCATCACTGATGTGTCTGACTTAATCAGGACCAGCTGACCCCACTGATCAGGGGCGCGGATTGGGAAGTGCCTGATGTCTTGAGAATGCACTCGATGACACCCCTTGACTGCAGGGCAGAACGTTCCAGCAACTACAGTCCTCTCATCGTGTCGGCTAAACCCTGTGTTCCAAAATGAGCCCGCCACTTTTTGTCTAAGAAGGCGCCCGCGCAATAGGCCCGAG
>CAJYBS010000272.1 GCA_913064795.1 uncultured Gammaproteobacteria bacterium | reverse complement strand
GGACCGGCTGGCCGGTACAGACTTGCGCGTTCGACGAATACTGAACTCACAATGCGATGCCCGCTGTCTAAATCTCGCTTAAATTCGTCAAGTAGGTAACGGTGCTCGGGGTGATCCCAAAGATGGTGATGGGGGTCGATTATTTCGAGCTCTGGGTCCTCTACCGGCTCAACGTGTTGGTCCAACCAAGCTTGATTTTGATAACTCACTGGGGGCTCCTTGCCTAAGGGTCGAGTTGCGCAGAATTCATAGCGTAATGCTGCCTTCAGTCAGTCCTACTGCGACGCGCTTTGCACGCTAACGCAAATCATTCGGGATAGGATGTTGCGAGCAACGGTCGATGGCTGAGTCTGGCCGAATTGATCACCACCGACACGCTGGATAACGCCATGGCTAGACCCGCCAGTGACGGATCAATCCGCCAACCCAAACTCGGATACAGTAATCCCGCTGCAACCGGAATGAGGGTTACGTTATATAAAAACGCAAACACCAAATTTTGCTGAATATTTCGAACCGTTTGTTTTGACAGGGTCATCAAACGCGCCACCGCATTGAGATCATTACTGAGCAGAGTCAGGTCCGCGGCCTGAATGGATGCTTCGGTTCCATGCGCCATGGCCACACTGACATCTGCTCGCGCCAATGCGCCAGCATCATTCAGGCCATCTCCGACCATCGCGACCACAGCGCCGCTGGATTGCAGTGATTGAACCCGCGCTTGTTTCTGACTTGGGCTCAGTTCAGCCTCAAATTCTAGCTGAAGTGCATCAGCAAGGACCGCCGCCGGGGAGGCATGATCCCCGGTTAACATCAACACTCGCTTATCAAGTCGATGAAGTGTTTCGATGGTCTCAGCAGCCATAGCGCGCGGGGCATCCGCCAGCAGGAACACTCCGCAGACCTGCTCGCCAGTGCCCCAATACACCCGAGATTGACCCTCCGCCGCATCGACTTCGGTGCCCCCGGCGTAGCCAAGCTCATGTAAGTAGCTGAGCCGTCCGAACGCAAACCTTTTTCCATCAACTTGGCCAGATCCCCCCTGGCCCGCTTCAAGCTCCGGTGCCGTCACTGAATGTCCGGTCGAAGCATCACCCAAGAAACCGACCACAGCCTGCGCAAGCACATGCTCTGATCGGGTCAACAATGCACGTAAGGCCGCCAAGTTAGCGACCTCCGTGCCATCCTGGGCCTTAAAAAACCAGTGATGGCTTGAGACTTCGGGCTGACCCAACGTCAAGGTTCCAGTTTTATCAAAGATGACCGTGGTCACGGCCCTAGCGGCTTCGAGGACCCTTCCATTACGTATCATTAAGCCCGCTTCGGCCGCACGGCCAACCGAGACCATAATGCTCATGGGTACCGCCAATCCCAATGCGCAGGGACACGCTATGATCAAGACCGTCATCATCGTTTCAACTGCAAAGCCCGCGGAGGCTCCTAACAGCAGCCAGATCAACGCGGCGGACACTGCTAAAACCAAGACCATTGGAACAAACCAAGCGGACACCTGATCGACTCGGCTGGCTAAAGCGGGCTTTGAATTTTGCGCCCGTTTAAGGTCGCGAATCATTTGCTGCATCACCGTTGATTGGCCCACCTCGGTGACTTCAACTTCGATAATAGCATCCACATTTAAGGTCCCGCCGATTACAGGCTGACCGATGAGCGTCGGTTGAAGCTCGCTTTCTCCTGTGATCAAGGATGCATCAATCGCCGAATGTCCTGCGCGAACGATGCCATCTAACGGAATCCGGGCGCCCGGGGCAACCTGAAGAATATCGTTCCTCGCAACATGTTCGATCGCCACACTCTCGACAGCGCCCTCAGCCAAAACCCGAGAGGCGGTTGTGGGCTGGAGCTCTGACAATGCGCTAATGGCGCCACCTGCTCGCAGGCGAACCCGTCTTTCGAAGGCCTTCCCCAGATTGACGAACCCTATAATAAAAAAAGCCGACTCGTAGAAAATCATGCCCCCAGCCCAATCGAGAAGTAGGACCGCCGGTGCCAACGCAAAGCTCGAGTAAAGCCATGCAGCACCAGTGCTGAGCGCAATCAAAGTATCCATCGTGGCCATGCCATGGCGGAGGGCGGCAAAGGCGCGCTTAAAATAATGACCACCCGAAACTGCAATGATCCCTGCGCTGCCTACTATCATTAGGAGGTTCATGCGCGCATCCCCGAGCCCAACCTGCTCAAAAACCATGGCCCAAAGCATCAGCACACTCCCCGCAAGCAGTGCGATCCAGGCTTGGTGCCAGATATTGAAACGAGACCCGGTGACCTCTGTTTCCGCAACGGAGGCAGCTTCATCCAGCAATCGTGCAGAGTACCCTGATGCCGCCAGCGCCTCAGCCATGGTTTCAAAATCACCTGTGCTCTGGAGCCAGGCCGATTCCGCAGCAAAGTTAACCACGGCTTGGACCGTGCCCGGAGCGTCATTGAGAATCCTCTCAACTGTTGCAACACAACCCGCGCAGGCCATCCCTTCGATGGCCATGAAATAATCAACGGGAACCCTTGAAGGCTCCGTCTGAGGCTCGGACCTTGCCTGTGCTGAGATCGCGGCTATAGCGCCTTCAGAAGTTAACGCCTCCGTTCCATCAGGGCTGGGCTCCTGCTCCAGGCTGGGGTGCACCGAATAGCCTAGTTCTTCGATCAGACGGCGAACGAGCATAGGGTCTACCGCACCCTCGAGACGCACCTCAGAATTTGAAAAATCAGCCTTCACGCTCTGGACCTCCTCAAGTGCAAGCAGCGCCGCCTCGACCTTCGCTTCACAGTTGAGGCAAGTCATTCCGAAAACCGGCTGTGACCAAGCGTTCACTGGGATCGCCTCCAGGCGCAGCAAGAATCCCAAACCTTTCGAAAACCATAGAAGGTGTAATTTGTCTTTCTTTCAGGCGCTCTGAAGAGCAAGCCATTGACCCTCTGCATCATGAAGCCGCGGCAAAGCACGCCATCAGCGATGGCCTTCGGCTCAGGCCAATTCAGGACACGGATTTGAATCACACTAGTCACTTTGGAACGCTCATGATTGGGTCATCCCGGCGGCAATTTTTTCTGCCATCATAATGACCACTGCATTGAGATTGCCATTAGTAATTTCAGGCATCAGTGAAGCATCAACGACTCTTAAGCCGCGAACACCCTTAACTCGCCCGTCAAGATCAGTCACCGCTCCAGGGTCTGCGCCCATCCGGCATGTGCCGCTGGGATGATAAGCGCTTTCGCCTCGCTCTCGGACAAAATCCTCAAGATTTCCGACACCCGGTTTCAGTTCTTTACCCGCCAAGCCGTTGAAGGACCGACTCGCAATCAGCTCCCGAGCGAGATCGATGCCCTGCCGCATAACCCGCTGATCTTGCTCCGTCGCGTTGTAGTTAAACTGTATGTTAGGCGCCTGCATCGGATTGGCATCCCTTAACGTGACCTGACCGCGACTGGTCGGCTTCATCGGTCCGACATGGGCTTGAAAGCCATGCCCTTTGTGCTGATCCTTACCATCGTAATCCATCGCCACAGGCAAGAAATGAAACTGTAAATCTGGGTAACCCGGGTCATAGCCGCTTCGAAGAAAGGCCCCAGTATGAAAGTGATTGGTCGCACCCGGACCTTGGTTAAAAAAGTACCAATGTGCGCCCACGAGCAGTTTTCCTAGACCTCGTGTCACAGGGTATAAAGAAACCGGTCGTTGACAATCCGCCTGGACATAGACCTCAAGGTGATCCTGTAAGTTTTGTCCAACTTCCTCACTGGCAACGTGACAGACGATATCGTGCTTCTTTAACTCTGCTTCGGGCCCGATGCCGGAAAGCATTAACAGCTGGGGAGAATTGATCGCACCTGCAGCACAAATAACCTCCCTCTCTGCTCCAAAACTAATTAGGCGCCCTCCTAACAGCACGGTGACGCCTTTGACCCTTCCAGACTCCAGGTCCACCTTTTGCACTTGAGTTTTCGTCATCACGGTCAGACCTGGCGCATCGGGCGCTGCAGCATGATCGCTGAGATAGGCCACCGCCGTGCTCTGTCTGCGTCCATGAGCGATTGATCGATCAAAGGGTCCAAACCCTTCTTGCCGAGCACC
>CAJYBS010000271.1 GCA_913064795.1 uncultured Gammaproteobacteria bacterium | reverse complement strand
AAAGGCAGTGAGGGACGCATCAATTTTATTTTTGATTACATACCTCCTGCAAATATTCAAAGAGCTTGAGGCTTCGGTCCTTTCAAAGAGCAGGCATCCCATTGCCGATACAGCCAGTGAAAACCTGAAACTGCTGCGGACACTCAAATCAAAAAATCGGGCCACCTCACAGGAATGGACTGGAATGAAGTGAGCTTCATTATTCAAAGAAAGAGTCAAAACCCCGCACACGTCAAGGCGCAGTTGGCGCGCCTACTGACTCATTACAGACTCAAAAAAACGCCATTGAGATGCGTCCAGGCGACGCGCTTCGCCTTAGCCCGAGTCATCTTTTTCGGGGCAAGCAAGAGACTCAGCCAAAGCCCATCGATGAGTGCAATATAGCCCTCTGCAACCATTACTGGGTCTATCGGCCGACCCAATTCTTGGGCAACGTCGGCAAACAGCTGCCGGACTAAGCGGGCTGCCCTTGCATCGGCCTGGGCGCAAATCGTTTTGTAGGTGGGACGCGACTTCGCCTCTCCATAAAAGGCGAACCAAACCGCCATTTTTGTTTCTTCGGTGACGGACCGGCTGAACTGGAAAGCCACCAACGCTGCGAGGCGTTCGCTGGCCAGTCCAAACGCCGGGTCTTCTAAGATTTGAACCTGACCTCGATTATATTCACCGGTTACAAACCGCAAGGTTTCGACCAGCAGATCCTCTTTCCCGGCAAAATGCAGGTTAGCGATACCTTGACTGAGGCCTGCTTCCTTCGTGACCTGACTGAGCGTCACCGACGACAAGCCCAACCGCGCAATACAGCGCATTGTGGCCAGGATCAGTTGTTCTCGGCGAACAGCCCTAGGGAGAATCTGCCTCTTCTTAGATGGTGTTGGTTTTGACACTATTGAAGTGGGCACGCGACGAGCAGACATCCCTTAACCTCGATCCATTTCTTGACCGGAGACTCTAAGCCAGCGAGGACTCAAGAACAAGCTCGGAATGAACCAGCGTTCATTCTCATCTTGTCACCTTTGAAATGACGTGGCATTCTAACAACCTCGCACTATCAAACTTGGAGATCGCATTTGAACAAGTATGACGCCATCGTCATTGGCGCAGGTCACAACGGACTGACCAATGCCGCCTACCTCGCCAAAGCAGGCCTTAAGGTAGCGGTCTTGGAGCGCAATCCCTACATCGGCGGTGCAACAGTCAGCCGAGAGCTCCACGAAGGTTGGTATTACTCAAACTGTTCCTATGTCTGTAGTTTGCTTCGCCCTGAAATTGCCCGCGACCTTGAATTGCCCCGCCATGGTCTCCAGGTCGTCCCTTTCGGAGGTGGCGCTACGTTTATGCGAAACGGTGATCACCTCGGAAGCTACTTTGACCATGATCGTTTTTACCGAGAAGTTGCGAGGCACTCAAAGCGGGATGCCAATGCCTATGACCGCTACACTGCCGACGTCACGAAACAGACCCGGCTGATCCGCCCTTTTTTAATGAAAACGCCTCCAGACCCCACATCGATGCGACCCAGGGAACTGCTTGAGCTGGCTAATTTTGCCAAAGGTTTTCTCAACATGGGAGAGGAAGGGTTAGCCGACACCATTGCTTTTTGGACTAAGAGCGTTGCCGATTACTTGAACGAGTATTTTGAAACTGACGTGCTAAAGGCCCACTTGGGCGGCAGCGGAATCATCGGTACCGCGCTTGGGGTTTACTCCCCAGGGACCGCCTATGTGTTGCTGCATCATTATATGGGGGACGTTGATGGCAATGTCGGCGCTTGGGGTTTCGCCCGAGGCGGTATGGGCGCTGTTGCCGAGTCGATCTCAAAAGCCTTTAAATCCTACGGCGGCGAGATTATCTGTGATGCCAATGTCGACGAAATCATCGTGAAAGGATCAAAGGTTCGTGGCGTCGCACTCAAAAACGGCGACGAGTACCTGGCCCCGATTGTGGTATCCAACCTTGATCCAAAGCGGACCTTTCTTGACATCATGAATGAGAAAGATCTGCCGAGTTCA
The DNA here is from genome assembly GCA_913064795.1 of uncultured Gammaproteobacteria bacterium. Lineage (GTDB taxonomy): Bacteria > Pseudomonadota > Gammaproteobacteria > Pseudomonadales > Azotimanducaceae > UBA9926. The sequence goes on along the minus strand of CAJYBS010000271.1, from coordinate 2,088 downwards.
GTGATCAAAAAAGCCAGTAATTTTAAGATCCGTGGGTCCTCAGGAAAATTAAACATCGCCCTTGATGGCCTGCCCATTTTTAACGGCATGGACCCCAATAGCCCACTGATGGCGGGTGATCTACATTTCACGGACTCTCTGGAACGGCAGGAGCGTGCCTACGATGACTGGAAAAACGAAACCTGGTCAAAGGATCCCTATCTGGACATGATGATCCCGTCCCTCACCGATCCCACGATGGCGCCCCCGGGTAAGCACATGATGTCCGTCTTCGTCCAATATGCGCCGCCTAAAATCAACGGAGAAGACTGGACCGCCGAGGACAAAGCAGGCTTTGAAAAAACAGTCATTGACCAAATATCAAATTACAGCCCAAATTTTAGGGACCTTATCCTCCATTGCGAGACGCGCACGCCGCAGGATATCGAGTCGGAAGTGGGATTGACCGAGGGTAATATTTTCCAAGGCGAGCTGACATTTGATCAACTGCTGTTCAATCGACCCTTCCCAGGATACGCACAATATCGAGGTCCTGTTAGCGGAATGTACATGTGCGGCTCTGGAACCCATCCCGGCGGCGGCGTAATGTCAGCGCCTGGGGCCAATGCTGCTCGGGAGATTCTGAGAGATCTCAACAAACCCAATACCGTGCCAGGAGGATATGCCGATGACTGATTTCGATGCCATTATCATTGGCGGTGGCCACAATGGATTAGTTTGTGCCGGCTATCTTGCGAAGGCAGGGAAAAGAGTTTTGGTCCTTGAAGCCAGATCAGAACCTGGCGGTTGTGCCGCAACAACGGAGTTCGTCCCTGGATTTAGAGTATCGAACTGTGCTCAATGGCTCTACCAACTGAGCCCCACAATCATCAAGGACTTTAAACTTCCGTCATATGGTCTCAATTTCTCAGCCGAGAACCTTGCAACCATCGCTTTGGATACCGCCGAGAACCATCTGCGTATTGCAGGCGACAACCTGGACGGCCCAGGCATCGCCGCCGAAGATCACCAGAATTTTCGTGACTTCAGACGAAAGATGCGTAAGTACGCCAAGTTAATGCAAATCGCTTATGAAACCAGGCCACCCAAACTGGTCGAACATGACTGGCGTGACAAATTCACAATGGCCAGGCTCGGGCTGGGGATGAAAGGTCTGGGCAAGGATGATATGAGTGATCTGATGCGATTGATTCTGATCAACATCTATGACGTGATGAATGAAACCTTCACCTCAGAGCAATTACGCGCAGCCCTAGCCCTCGATGCGGTGATCGGAACCCCTATGGGTCCGCGCTCTCCAAATACCGTTTTTACCTACCTGCACCGATTTTTTGGCGAGACTCAAGGCTTTAACGGCGTCAGCCAGGTCACAGGTGGGCTCGGCCAGTTAGGCCAGGCGTTGTCTCAAAGCGTTGCTGCCCTAGGTGTTGAGGTTCGCTGTGATCAACGCGTTGCCTCGATCAACAAAACCCATGACAAAGCCACAGGCGTCACTCTCGCCTCGGGCGAGACCTTGTCGGCTGACCTGATTGTCTCTAGCGCTGATCCTGTGACAACCTTTAAAAACCTAGTCGGCTACGCACACATCGAAACCGGTTTCGCACGCAGAATCGAGCACATCAGATCAAAAAGCGGAACGGCTAAAGTTCACCTGGCGTTGTCGGCGCTTCCCAAATTCAAGGGTCTGAATGAGCAAGACTTAAAACATCGTCTGATTATCGCCCCGACGATGAACGACATCGAGCGCGCATTCAACGCGCTAAAATATGATGAATGTTCAGAGCACCCTGCTTTGGACATCAGTATCCCGACGCTAAATGACCCAAGTCTTGCGCCCTCCGGGCAACATGTACTGTCGGCCATCGTCCAGTATGCACCGCATTCGCCCAAGGCGGGATGGGATCACCTCCGAGAGGAATTTTTAAACCGGGTGATCAGCGAAATCGAACGTTATGCGCCGGGGATATCCGACCTCGTTTGTGGCAAAGAGCTATTAACGCCTTCAGACATTGAAGCTGAATTTGGTATGACCGGAGGTAATTGGCACCATGGCGAGCTGACAATGGATCAAGTGTTGATGACCCGCCC
>CAJYBS010000270.1 GCA_913064795.1 uncultured Gammaproteobacteria bacterium | reverse complement strand
TTCAGTCATATGCTCTATATCCCCACCTGTCTGTGCGGGAAAATATGAAAACACCCCTAAAACTGCGTGACTTATCCTTCATTGAAAGGCTCCCTTTAATAGGGTCATTGATTGCGCCAGGTAAGCACCAATCGCTTAATAACCAGGTTGAAGAAACTGCTGCCACACTCCGGATCAACGAGTATCTAGAGCGTCGTCCCGGTCAGCTTTCAGGTGGCCAACGGCAGCGCGCTGCTCTTGGCCGAGCAATGGTACGCACGCCGTTCGCATTTCTCATGGACGAGCCTTTGTCTAATCTTGATGCGGCGCTGCGCGTCCATATGCGGGCCGAATTAAGTGAGTTACACAGAAATCTTGAGACAACATTTGTCTATGTAACGCACGATCAGTCCGAGGCTCTTACAATGTCTGACCGCGTTGCGGTCATGATGGATGGCATGATCGTTCAAATTGGCACCCCTGAAGAAATTTACAACCAGCCAGAATTTTTATCTGTAGCCGAATTTCTTGGGTCGCCAAAAATAAACAGGCTTGAACTTACCGACGAACTCATAGCGAAACTCAAAATGCCGTCAAAGGCAGAATTGTTGAAGGCCGACATTGACCTGAACTTAATTAAACATGTCTGCTTCCGTCCCGAGCATGTGACTCTCAGTAACGCAAAGAATAAACCTGAAGGCGTTGTGAGGCATGTCGAGAACCTTGGCTCGGAATTTTTTGTTCATGCAGAGTTTGCAGTCGCTGGCTGCAGAATCATCCTCAAGCTCGACGCACCAACCGGTAGAACCATCAATATCGGCGAGGTGCTTAGGCTGTCGATCAACCCCAACGCAATGCTCTTTTTCGATGAGAGAGGCAACAGAATCCGGGGTAGAGAACACATAGAAGATGCCGTAGCATGAGCACCGGATCAAGATCTGCGTATTGGTTTGTTGCGCCAGCCATCATCTTGATGGGATTGATTTTCTTTATCCCCGTTCTGATGGCGCTCGGTCTCGGGTTCACAAATTACTCTCTTGGCAATTCGGGCTTTGAATTCGTCGCATTCGAAAATTTTGAGAAAATTTTCACACGTCGCAGTTACGAAAAAATGTGGGGAGCCACGCTGACCTATGTTCTCGTCGTGGTGCCACTCAGCGTTTTGCTGGGATTGGCCGCGGCGCTTGCTATCAACTCGGTCACGCGCTTCCGTGAAGTTTACAAGACGATTTATTTCCTTCCAGTTATGGCAACTCTTATGGCCATGGCTATCGTATGGCAGATCATGCTTCACCCCACTGCCGGCGTAATCAACCGGACGCTGGCGTCTGGATGTGACGTCGAGTTTGTCTACAGGGTTCTGAGCGGCGCCTATTTTGGATTTGATCCTTTGACCACTTGGTACGGCAATGCCTGTGCCGATGTGATGCCAAACTGGCTAGGAGACAAAAAGTACGCAATTTGGGTGATTTGCTTTATTGGGGTCTGGCAAAATTTTGGCTTTAACATGGTTCTGTACCTTGCTGGACTGACCAGTGTGTCGCGTGAGTTATACATGGCCGCGCAAATGGACGGTGCTCGCTCTGCATGGGATAGGTTCCGCTTGGTGACCTGGCCGGCCCTCGGCCCAACAACCGTTTTTGTTGTCACCATCAGCACAATTCGCGGATTCCAGGTATTCGATATTGTTGAGGCCTTCTACGGCTTTGGGTCAGCTGGCCCCGGCAAATCTGCCTACGTGATGATGTTTGCAATCTTCGAAAAAGGCATCAAACAGAATCTGATCGGGATAGGGTCAGCCATCACCATCATATTCCTGATTTTTGTGATGTTTATCACCTTGGTCCAACGCTACCTGGTTGAACGGAAGGTGCATTATTCATGAGCTATGACATTGGTAACTCGCTAAAGCACGCGGCGCTAATACTTGGCGCACTGATCGTTATCCTGCCATTTTACTTCATGCTCAGTTACTCGCTGCAATCTCAGCGTGAAATCGAGACGGGTATAAGCCCAGGTGGTGTGAGTGCCGGCTTCTTTGGATCTCAATCCCTGACTCTGGACAAGGATTGTCTCCAGGCAAACACGCCGGAACGCGAAGAGATTGAAGTCGCAAAACTAAGCTACCCCGGCAAGACAGAGCGCGAGATTTACAATATCCTGTTAAAAGACGTCGAGACAGATTGTTCACGCCAACCGGCCGTGATGAACTACACGATGGCGTTCACTAAGGCGCCATTGCTCCGCTACCTACTAAATGGCGTCATTGTAACCCTCTCAATTTTCCTGATTCAGGTGACAGTGGCACTTCCAGCGGCTTACGCGCTTGCCAAGCTTCGTTTTCTAGGACGCGATGTTATCTTTTCGATCGTGCTCCTGTGTCTCTTGGTGCCGGTCCACGCAATTGCTCTTCCACTTTATGTGATGCTCGCTAAACTTGGTCTAACCAACAGCTACGCTGCGCTGATCATTCCATGGACCATATCAGTCTTTGGGATCTTCCTGATGCGACAATTCTTTTTGACCGTGCCCGACGACCTGATCGATGCAGCGCGGATGGACGGCATGAGCGAGTTTTCGATCATTTGGCGAGTGATGCTGCCGACAGCCATACCAGCGCTTTTGGCTTTCGGAATATTCTCAGTTGTGGCGCACTGGAATGACTACTTCTGGCCCCGTGTCGTTATAACCGGTGACCCAAATCTGTTTACCCCTCCACTAGGCATGCGCGTGTTCAAGCAGGATACCGAGGGCGACCTTCACGGACCAATGATGGCGGTAGCTGTCATTGTGGTTGCGCCACTGATGATTGCTTTTCTGATAGCGCAGAAGCGTTTCATCGAAGGCATAACATTCACTGGAATGAAATAGAGTTTGAATTCAAGGGCAATCCGTCCTTGAGGGCGGGGTTCTCTGCAATTACGAGTTACAGAGAACCCCTTTTTGAAGAGAAAGAGGAAAAACCATGATAAAGTTGTTCGCTACTTCCCTCCTCGCTTTTGCTGTTAGCATGGGCGTCAACGCCGCACAAGCAAAGGTGATAGTTGAATTTGCCTACCCGTATGCGGGCCTTTTCGACGTAACTTATGAAAAGATCCTGCCCAAGTTCTATGAGCAGCACCCTGACATCGAGATTAAGATCCGCGCGCCGTATGAGAATTACGAGGACGGCACTAACTCGATCCTTCGCGAGTCGGTTGCCAACAAGCTTCCCGACGTCACCATGCAGGGTCTGAACCGTCAGGCAATCCTAGTCGAGAAAGGAATCGCCAAGCCACTCGAACCCTACATCGCCAAAGAAGCCAACTTCTCGAAGGACGGCTATCATTCTGCAATGTTAGCGCTTTCAACCTTCAGTGACGATGTTTACGGCCTGCCGTTTTCGATCTCACTTCCAGTGGGCTATTACAACATGGACGTTATGGCCAAGGCCGGTATAAATTCGACTTCCGATCTACCAAAATCCTGGGATGAGGTCATTGGCGCGTGCGAAAAGCTGATCGCCGCCGGCGTCAAACAACCCATGTTCTGGGGATGGAACATCACCGGCAACTGGTTCCTGCAAGCACTGATGTGGAGTCAGGGGCAGGCGCTGATGGAGAATGGTGAGTTCATGATCGACACACCAGAGGGCCTAAAAGCACTTGAGACGATGAAGGCTCTCTTCGAGGGATGTAATATGCCAAATCTCGGCACTGGCGACGCTCAAGCGTTTTTCAATTCCGGCAATTCTGGCATGTTCTTTTGGTCAACTTCATCCGTTGCAGCCGTCGAACGTGGCAAGACCGACTTCGATTTCCGGACCAATGAGTACCCGGGTCTTTTGGCGTCCGGTCCGAAAGGTCTTCCGGCAGGTGGTAACGCCGCAATGCTAGTCAGCCAGTCTGAAGATCCGGCGGTTCTAGACGCATCCTGGAAGTGGCTTAAATTCGTTACATCAGGTGAAGGCGCCGCCGACGTGGCCCGGACTACCGGCTACATGCCGCCAAATCAGGCTGCCAATGAAATCATCCTCAAGGATTTCTATGCCGAGAACCCAAATAAAGCGACAGCTGTGCGTCAGCTACCGCTGCTGAGCGATTGGCAGGCATATCCTGGTGACAATGGCCTGGCCATCACTC
>CAJYBS010000269.1 GCA_913064795.1 uncultured Gammaproteobacteria bacterium | reverse complement strand
CGGTTCGCGAGCACTGTTTTCGAACATTGGTGAGCGCGGGAAATCCCATGTGGTGCAAAAAGGTGAAACCCTGTACGCGATTGCATGGCGTTATGGATTGGATTACCAGCGGTTGGCTCGACTCAATCGGATTAGGTCTCCCTACACGATCTTTGCGGGTCAGCGCCTAAAAATCTCGGGTGTGCCCAAGCGGTCCTCCAGGTCCCAATCAAAAGCAGAAAAGCGCGCCCCAGCTGCGAGCCCATCCCAACCCAAGGTGTATACCCAGAAGCCTGCAGCACAACCCATCAAACCATTCACCCCGAGCCAACTGACTTGGCAATGGCCGGTTTCTGGTCCGGTCCTAGCAAAATTCTCTCTCAGTGGTCGGGTCAACAAGGGAATCGACCTTAAAGCAAAAGCTGGGTCAGATGTTCTCGCCGCTGCGGGCGGCACCATTGTCTATGCCGGGGGTAATCTGCGGGGCTACGGTAAATTAGTCATTATCAAGCACGATGACGCTTTTTTAAGCGCCTATGGCAATAACCAAGCGCTGCGGGTCAAAGAGGGTCAGCGGGTCGAGCAAGGAGATGTGATAGCTGTGGTAGGGGCTAATGACACGAATGTTGAGATGCTGCATTTCGAGATCAGGCGTGAGGGTCGACCAGAGGACCCTCTAAGACATTTGCCCAAGCGTTGAAAGAAGAATCGACCGAGTACTAGCGTTCGAGGTGATCGATTTTCCCTTTCACCTCTGCCCATTCCTCAGCGTCGTCTAGAGGCTCTTTTTTCTCAGTGATGTTAGGCCAAATTTCGCAAAGCTCGGCGTTGAGCTCGAGGAAGTCTTGTTCTGCTTCCGGCAGTTCATCCTCAGAAAAGATCGCGTCAACCGGGCATTCAGGCTCACACAAAGCGCAGTCAATACATTCGTCTGGATTAATCACCAAGAAGTTGGGGCCTTCGTAAAAGCAGTCCACCGGACAAACTTCAACACAATCAGTATGTTTACACTTGATGCATCCATCACTTACTACGAATGTCATAAAACCTATCCTTCTAAAAGGTTAACGTTGACCATTGGCGAAGGCCCATCGTGGACACCTTGCTGATCACCAGTGTTCAAGGGCAAGGTCGCACGGTCTTGGTGGCGGCAGAGGAAGCCCGAGCAGATTGCTGTGAGTTCTAGTGCCTTGACGATGTGACCAAGCGGGGCCCAACTTTGTCCGGGATTGTCGCTTGAACGGGAGCATTCTATCAGCTTTTTTGAACCTGACAACTGATCTCGATTCAGTGGCTTTTGATTCGATCTCGCATTTGATAGACCAGTTCGAGGGCGGCGCGCGGGCTCAAGTCGTCGATGTCGAGGGCGGCAAGGGTGTCCTTGATCAGGCTGAGCTCTGGATCCTGGGAGAAGAGATCAGACTGGTTGGGTCGGGTCTGATCAGGGGGCGTGCTCGTTGCGGTTTCTTGTTGCTCGAGTTGCGCGAGTTTAGAGCGTGCTGTCTCGAGGACTTCGACGGGAATGCCGGCGAGCCTGGCGACCTGGATGCCATAGCTTTGATTGGCGGGTCCCTCTTGGACGGCGTAGAGAAAAATAATCCGCTCTTCAAACTCGCGAGCGGTTAGGTGCAGATTTTTAATTTGGGGAAACCGTTCAGGTAAGATTGTGAGTTCAAAATAGTGGGTTGCAAACAGCGTCATTGCGCTGATCTTTTCTGCGATGTGGCACCCGGTTGCCCAAGCCAGGGAGAGCCCGTCAAAGGTCGACGTGCCACGACCAATCTCATCCAGTAAAACAAGACTTTTCTCTGTCGCGGTATTGAGGATCAGTGCGGTCTCTGACATTTCAACCATAAAAGTCGAACGCCCGCTGGCAAGGTCGTCGGAAGAGCCAATGCGGGTAAAGATTCGATCGATGTCACCAATTACCGCTTGATCAGCTGGAACCGGACAGCCGGTTCTGCCCAGCAAGGCGATGATGGCGGTCTGGCGCATGAAAGTCGATTTACCCCCCATATTCGGTCCGGTGACAATAAACTGTCGAGTGACATCGTCAAACTGAACACCATTGGGTACAAAAGCGCCGTCAAGCATAGATTCAACAACGAGATGGCGACCATTCTCGATGATCAATTCAGACTGATAGGTCAGTATGGGTGGCACTAAATTCAAGGTCGTGCTGCGCTCAGCAAAATTCGCGAGCACATCCAGTACCGCGAGTCCGTCGGCGAGATCTCTCAGCACGTTGATGTCGAGCATGAGCGTATCCAACAAGGTATCAAACAAGTGCCGCTCGCGTGCCAGTGCACGGCTTTTGCTGCTCAAAGCTTTGTCCTCGAAAGCTTTAAGTTCAGGTGTGATAAATCGTTCAGCATTCTTTAGAGTTTGGCGCCGAATGTAGGTGATAGGGGCTTCTTGGGCTTGAACTTTACTCAGTTCGATAAAGTAGCCATGAACCCGGTTGTAACCTACTTTTAATGAACTGAGTCCCGTTCGGGTTTTTTCTTCAGTCTCTAGTTTTACTAAAAAGGCGGCGGCATCCTCGCTGATGGACTTTAGTTCATCGAGGGTTTCATCGTATCCCGCTTTAATGACCCCGCCCTCGCGAATGACTACGGGCGGTGTGGTTTCAATGGCGCGTTGCAACTCGTCTGCGAGGACCGGTTGCGCTCGAGTACGATCAGCTAATGTGTTCAGTAAACTAGGTGCTTCAGGGATGATGACTGTTGTCATCACCTCCGAGAGCTCTGGCAATAACGCGAGGGTGTCTCTAAGACGAGCAAGGTCCCGCGGCCTCGCCGTTTGCAAGGCAATGCGGGCGACGATGCGTTCAATGTCGCCGGCCTGGGCGAGCATGGCTCTGAGGGGCTCGAAGGTAGAATGCTGTTGCAGTGTTGCAACAGCAGCGAGGCGTGACTCAATTTCGATTGAGTCTCTGAGGGGCTGGGTGAGCCACCGTGCCAATCGTCTGCCCCCCATTGGCGTCTTCGTTTGATCCAGTCCCGACAGTAGCGTGTGCTCGCGTCCCCCAAGGAGGTTGTGAACCAGCTCAAGATTTCTTCTTGAGGTAGGGTCAATGATGATGGTGTCTTCATTGCGGATTCTGCGGAGCCGCTGCAAGTGCGGCAATTGACGGCGGTGGGTCTCACCCACGTAGGCGAGTACGCAACCTGCCGCACAAATTGCGACGGGTTGATCGGAACAGTCAAATGCGGAAAGGTCTTGGACCCCGAACTGATCTTTGAGTTTTTGGTTCGATTCCGACTCGTCAAATTCCCAGACCGGGCGGTGCTTGATACCTTTGAACTCTTCGAGTTGCAGAGCGATTTGAGCGTCTTGGGGTAACAATAATTCCGCTGGCCCAAGCCGCGCTAATTCACTTTTAAGAACATCAAGATGCGAGGTTTGAAGAACCTCAAACCGGCCGCTGCTCACCTCCATCACCGCCAGCCCATAATCCCCGCCTCGCTCAAAGACTGCGCAAATAAGGCTTTCTTTTTGCGCATCGAGGAGCGCTTCTTCGGTCAAGGTCCCCGGCGTAATAATTCGAACAACTTCTCGGGTAACCGGGCCTTTGGAAGTCGCGGGGTCTCCGGTTTGCTCACAGATTGCAACTGAAATCCCTTCGGTGACGAGTTTGCTGAGATAGGTATCGGCGGCGTGGAAAGGAACCCCGCACATCGGTATTGGCACGCCCGCTGACTGACCGCGGCTGGTCAGGGTGATGTCTAGCAACCCGCTCGCGGTTTTTGCGTCATCGTAAAACAGTTCGTAGAAATCGCCCATGCGATAAAAGAGCAGAGCATCCGGGTGCTGGGCCTTGATGCTGAGGAACTGTTGCATCATTGGAGTGTGCGTTTCAGTGGTCACAGAGTTCGCTGGTCTTTCAAGAAGTGATCAGGTTAGCAAACGGTTAGAAACGCTGCACCCACTTGCTTTTAAATCGAGATCAATTCGGCGGATAATCCAGAAAAATAAAATTTTACTGTACGTATAACCAGTATTTTGGTAAAGTCATCTTTTTTGGTCTTGTGGGTTTAAAGGACGAGTTAAAAGAGCGACAAGCGTTAGGATAGGAGCGTCGCCCAGTTTAAGCTCAAACCGGCGTTTTAGAGGACGCTGCACGTGACCTCAGGATAGGAGTTGCTCTAAA
>CAJYBS010000268.1 GCA_913064795.1 uncultured Gammaproteobacteria bacterium | reverse complement strand
AGAACAACCAAATGACATTAGCGCACAGGTCTCCCTGTCCAATATCAAGGTCGCTGGATTTAATGGGTGACCGCTGGACGCTATTGATCATGCGTGACGCGCTCTTTTTCAAGGGTCGTACCTTCGCCGACTTTGCAGCCAGCAGAGAGCAGATCGCTACAAACTTGCTTACTGACCGACTTAGAAAATTAGTTGGATTGGGGCTGCTCGCAAGAGTGCAATATCAGGAGAAACCACCAAGGTACGAATACGTGCCAACGGACCTTGGCAAGGCGCTCAAGCCCACGCTGAGAGCGATGAAACTGTTTGGTGAACAGCACCTCGGTGGTCGCGCGGATCAATAACACGTCTCGTCCCATGACCGCTCAGCGCGTTGCAGTCCTGGCCATGCCTTTAAACAGACGTGATTGCCAATCCATCACTCCCAGCCCGGGCGGTCATCCAAGTCAGCACGTAGTCTGCAAAAGTTCTGCGCACACTGATCGAATACCGAGGTTCATTTGAGAGCTTCGTGATCAACACATTGGCCTTGGCGAAGCCGCTCTGCGCACATTGTCCTGCGGTAAAACTCAGCGGATGAAAATCAAGAGTACAACCTTTACTCAGCAGATCGATACTCTCCGGACCCGAAACCTCTAGCGTTACCATCCCGCCAGAGAGATCGTTGATTGCAGCAAAAGCATCGTGTAGCCCAGTGCGCAGTTCACTGACCATACCGTCGATTCGATGACTGGGCGCCATCAGCAACCATTCGCTTGGACCCAACCAGAGGGCTCTCAAGTCCCCTTCACCCATTTGATAGGTATTGGGGGTGAGCGGCAGGGACACGCCCGTCACTGTCTCAATCGCAGCGAGAAAACTAAGATTGTCCGCTTCGCCGCGAACATTAACGTGTCCAAGATCAGTGCGGACCCGAACATCAACTCGTGGGTCGCCTGGTGTGGCCTTAGACAACCAATTTTCGACACCATAACTTTCGACACCAAGTTGCGGCTGATCAGACATTTTGCCGTGCTCCTTTAGGGTCATAGAAGACCGATTCGGTAACCTCTACCGGAACAATTTCGCCTTTGGCCGAATGCACCAACAATCGATCTCCCCGACGTTTGCGACCCCCCACCAATAAAGCCAAAGCAATCGGATGGCCGAGGGTTGCACTCGAATAGCTCGAGGTGACATGTCCCAGCAACGGCATCGGCGTCACGATCGGCGCGTCTTCGGTGATTTGTCCGCCCTCAGGCAAAACGGATCGACCATCTACAGACAAGAGCCCGACCAGCTGCTTGCGATCTTTTCGGCGACTATCCGGCCTCGCCAAAGACCGGCGACCAATAAAATCTTTGGACTTTGAGAGCATCCAGCCCATTTTTAAGTCGCCGGGGGTCACAGAGCCATCGGTGTCCTGACCGACAATGACAAATCCCTTCTCCGCTCGTAGGACGTGCATGGTCTCTGTGCCATAAGGCGTGATATCAAAGCTCCCACCGGCTTCGTAAATAGCCGTCCACAATCCCGCGGCGTAGCGACTATCAACATTAACCTCGAAGGCCAGTTCGCCGCTAAAACTGACCCGAAACAACTGCACCCGGATCCCGTTGAGCATCGCTGGCTTGACCGTCATGAAAGGAAACGCTGACGCTGAGAGATCCTCGCTACAATCCAGGTTCTCGAGCACTGCTCGGCTTTTAGGGCCGACCACAGCGATCGTCGAGTATTGATCGGTCAGGGATGTCAGGTGCACCTTTAGGTCCGGCCATTCCGTTTGTAACCAGAGCTCTAGCCAAGACAGAACAGTCGCGGCGCCGCCCGTCGTGGTGGTGAGGTAATAATGCTCAGGCCCAAGACGCGCCATCACCCCATCGTCCATCACCATGCCGTCTTCTCCAAGCAAAAGGCCGTAGGCGCATCGACCGATGCTCATCTGATCCACATCGTGGGTGTACATCCTGTTTAGAAACTCGGTCGCATCCGGACCTTGGACATCAATCTTCCCTAGGGTCGAGGCATCCATCATTGCAACCGATTGCCTGGCCGCTCGACATTCGCGCGAAACCGCCGCGGCCATATCCTCCCCTGCTTGCGGAAAATACCAGGGCCGTAACCACTGCCCCACAACCTCATGGGGCGCGTTTTGTGCTTGATGCCAATCGTTGATTGCCGTGGTTCTGGTAGGCTCGTATAGATCCTTCACCGATTCACTGGCGCAGACGGCAAAGCTCGTCGGCGTGTAGGCGGGCCTAAAGGTCGTGGTCCCGACCTCGGGAATTGCTCTTCCCAGCGCCTCTGCCAAAATCGCCATGCCATTGATATTGCCAAGCTTGCCTTGATCCGTCCCAAAGCCCAGCGCCGTGTAGCGTTTAACATGTTCGACGCTTTCAAAGCCTTCTCGAACAGCCAGCCTAATGTCGGACACCGAGGTGTCGTTCTGGAAATCAACAAACTGCTTGGGTGGGCGGCCTGACGTTTTAGCCGCCGGTACCGACCACAATGCCTCGAGGGGCGCTTGAGTCCAGTCTTTAAGTTCCGGCAAAGACACCGCCACCGACTCGAACCCACATCGGGTTGCCGCGACAGCTCCGCCTTGTACTCCACTTTCAAGACAACCTTTTAGGCTGAAAATGCCATGACCGGCGCCTACCGAGATGTTCTGACCTGCGTCATTAGACATTGGCAGAAAGGCCTTGAGGCCCTCATCCCAATCTAGCTGCCCCGCCGCTTGGGAATGCAAATGTACCGCCGGACTCCAGCCTCCAGAGACGGCAACCAAATCGCAGCGCAGGGTCATTGCAATATCCGTCTCAGACGCGCCCTCAACCCTCCGGCCAACCTGAACCCCCTTAACCGCTTGCCGACCGATAACATCGCAGACCACATGACCTGCCATCAAAGGAATTCCAAGCGCATCAAAGGTTGTTTTGATCTCGCCCGGTCCCTCGGGCCGAGCATCAATCACAGCGGCAACCGTAATGCCTGCCGAGTGCAGGTCGATGGCCGTTTGGTAAGCCGAATCATTGTTGGTAAACACCACGGCCCGATCACCGGGCTTCACAGCGTAGCGATTAACATAGCTTGATACCGCCGAAGCCAACATCACGCCCGGGCGATCGTTATTACCAAAGGCTAAGGGGCGTTCGAAAGCACCTTGGGCGAGCACCACTTGGCGCGCCCGCACCCGCCAAAGTCGCTCCCTGACACCTGCTCGCTGCATCACCGGCAGATGATCGTGGCAACGCTCCGCAAGCGTTAAAAAATTATGATCGAAGTAACCAAAGGCAGTGGTTCGAGGCAAGATTAGAACATTTTCAAGGGCTTCAAGTTCCGCGATCTGCGCCGCGAGCCAGGCGCCGCTGAGATCCCCATCGGCGCCCGGCGCTGCACTCAACAGGCTACCCCCCAATTCATTTTGCTCGTCGGCAATCAGCACTCGCGCCCCGCTGCGCCCGGCTGAAAGGGCCGCCATGAGACCCGAAGGCCCAGCACCGACAACCAGAACATCACAATGAAGGTTTTGCTGTTCGTACTCGTCCGGATCGGCCTTGTCCGGAGCTGTGCCAAAACCTGCCATCGCACGAATCACTCGTTCATAGAGATCCCAAAACCGTCGCGGGTACATGAACGTTTTGTAGTAAAACCCTGCACTCAAAACGCTGCTGAGCAAATCATTGACCCCGCCGAGGTCAAATTTAGCGCTGGGCCAACCCTTCGTGCTGCGAGCCTCAAGCCCTTCAAAGAGTTGCACTTGGGTTGCCCTGGGATTTGGAATCGTTCGATCGCCAGAGCCAATCTGCATAATCGCATTGGCCTCTTCAGCGCCGGCAGCCATGATCCCTCGTGGTCGGCGCAACTTAAAACTTCGGCCCACGACCTTGATCCCATTGGCGAGCAACGCCGAAGCTAGGGTGTCTCCCTCCAAACCGGTTAACTTCTGACCGTTGAATGTGAAATTTAAAACGTGGCGGCGGGCAACCCGAGCATCACGTTCAAGGCGGTAAGGTTGACCGGTGCTCACGCCTTGTCCTCCCTCTGATTCTGAGCGGCATCCGCTTGAAGCTGATAACTGCGGCGGACCGCGTAAGTCACGGTGTGACGCTCGACACCAAACCATTGCCGGCAGCCTTGGCTATGGTTCCAAAGTTCCCG
>CAJYBS010000267.1 GCA_913064795.1 uncultured Gammaproteobacteria bacterium | reverse complement strand
CATCTTCTGAAAATCTTTGGTTCGGCAGCACATCGCCCTGACTGACTTTCATGCGCCGGCGCCCAGGGACACGTTGAATCTGTCCCGAAGCGCTTTTCGGATGATCTTATCCACTCGGTTTATAAAAGTCTGACTCAGAACGCTCATCAGGACTTTAAGCCCGTTGACGTCGATGACACGATAAGGATGAAGGCCATCAACGGTGCTTACGAGGGTTTGTCCAACCCCGACCTAAAAGCGGCCTACCCTCGTTCGCTTGATCAAAACCTTGGAATGATACCGCTCCTGCGAGGGGGCAGACAACGGCCCAATCTGCAAGATCTCAAACAACCGTCCATCCCGGGCCTACTCAACGACCTGCGGCAAGCGTCTCCACCTGGTCAACTCCAACAAAGACGTCCCTGGATTAACCGTAATGCCGCTCGATGAGATGCAGCGCTTAGTACTCCTGGGAGAAAGAAAGCATCAGTTCATTCAATGGATCGCGTCCCCTGTGGCAGATGGAGCACAAACGATCGTGACTGCCTGAGACCTTAGCAGTAAGTCGCGGAAGTAACGATCCTCGCTTGCTGTAGGGGTTTTCCCAAGGCGACGTTTGCCAACAACGACGAGACCCACCAGTGGCTCCTTGCATCGCCGGTTTTCCCCTTGGTGTTGTAGCATGATGCAATCAACGGCTTTGTTTAAAGGTTGGTTAGACCTAGACCAAGACCGCCGTCAACATCCAGCAGTGCTCCCGTCGTCCAGGCGGCCTCTAACAAGAACGCGATGGCCTCCGCCACTTCATGGGGTTCTCCTGATCGGCCTAGCGCGTGCAGCGGCGCCAGCTGGTTGAGTCGCGCTTTTTGACCCGCCTGATCGCCGAGGCCCGCGCGCTCATTTATCTCCGTCAACACCGCACCCGGCAATACGCAATTAACGCGAATCTGCCGGGGACCGAGTTCCGCCGCCAAGACTTTCGTAATGGTTTGCAACGCCGCTTTCGTGGCAGCGTAAGGCACCCCTCCCGGGAAGGCGCGCCGTGTATGGGTCGATCCTAAAAAAACAATTGATCCTTGGGTGCGCTCAAGGGCTGAGACAGCCAGCTTTGACAGCATGAGACCTGCGATGACGTTTTGATTAAAAAGATCGAGTAAGCGCACCTCATCGAGCGTCTCAATCGTCGCCCGATACATATTCCCGGCATTATTCACGAGACCGTCAAGGCCGCCGCCATGCTCAAGGGCCGCGTCAATCAATCGATCACGATCCGGCGCCTGGGTGATATCGCTCTGGACTGCCCGACAGGCAGGTCCAAGGCTTGCGGCGACCGATTCGATTTTATCCTTGCGGCGACCGCAGATCGTCACTCGCGCACCCTTTGAAACAAGCAGCTCCGCTGTTGCCCGCCCGAGGCCCGAACCCCCTCCTGTGATAATGAACGATTTTTCAGTCATCAGACCTTCCTAATCCAAACGAACCAACCAAGCCATTAACTTCATCAACAGATGCTTAACCCCAGCGGAGGCCAGGGAATGGGCATCATGGCCGAGCGCCGAGTAGGCGGCGCGGCCTTCACCCATGGTTTTTCGCCAAACCAAAGGCTCACCCGCGCACTCCGAGTCTGATCCAACCATGAGTACCTGGGCCTCTGGAGAAATTTCAAGATCCGTATATCGCTCATCCGTCGTGGTGAAATGCTTGAGGCCAAAATCCATACCTGCCGGCGTCGGCGTAAGGCTTAACGAACTAGGATCGGGGTGAAAGGATTGACCCCAAACCCACCTGCCTCCCAGCAGAGTCTGCCACCCCGGCCAGTCGGAGAAGCAGATTGACGCAGTATGCAGTCCCAGCAAATTACCCCCTTGAACCATAAATTGCTGGAGCGTCTGGGCATGTTCGCCGTTCATCTCATATCGCCACGCGTCACGGTAAGGATCATATTTTTCACCCGCCATCGGCCAATGCAGCGCGTTCACTGTCAGAAGGCTAACGCCACCTGCTTGAATTAAGGCGAATGCCTCATCGGGATGCGCGACAATGATTGAGGCCATCTGAAAAGGCTCAGCGTAGTCTGCAAGCAGCTGACTGGTTGCAGAAAAATCATGAAAAATCCCACCCGATAAAATGACCTGGAGCATGGGTTTAATCCTTAATTAGAATGCCAACGAACAGCAGGCACCAAGGTTCTAAACTTTGAATCTATCGCTGAACGCTCTGTCTCTGAGTGCTGATCTCTGTCCTTGGAGTCTATCCATGGATTCTGTCCGCGGATCCGGTCGCTAGATCAATGCTATAAACTCAAGCGATAGCATCTCATCGAAGTAACCCAATCAACATTGAGTCCTTCATCTGCTGAAGATCGAACGCCCATCAAACCTTTGACCTAGGTCCTAGTCATCCAAGCTGCTTGCAACACCAAATTCATTCATCTTCAGAAGCAATCAAAGCACCGGTGCTGAAAGCGCTGAGGTCAGAAGAAAGACTGTGCCCCTACCCCTGTGTATTTTTTTGAAACACCGATCAACCCTCAAAACCAATGGCTTCATCGATGCTGAATCGAGGCCTTGCCCGGACCATCACTCTGCTGGTACTGTTTTTACACTGTCCCCGGAGAAACATAAAGAGGCCAACCATGCTCAAACTCATGATCAACGGCGAGCCAGAATCCGTCGATGCGAGCCCAGACACTCCTTTGTTGTGGGTGCTGCGAGACCATCTTCATCTAACCGGCACGAAGTATGGTTGCGGCATTAACCTATGCGGCGCCTGTACCGTCCACGTTGACGGCGCACCGGTCCGCTCGTGTGGCCTGCCCGTCGCATCAGTCGTCGATCAGTCCATTGAAACCATCGAGCACTTGGCACGCGACGGCAAATACACCGCGGTTCAGCAAGCCTGGCTCGATGCTGACGTTGCACAATGCGGCTACTGTCAGTCCGGGCAAATCATGGCGGCGACCGCACTACTTCGCCGAGTTAGCAGTCCCAATGATCAACAAATTGACGCCGCCATGAATGGACACATTTGCCGCTGCGGCACCTATCAGAAAATTCGAGAAGCCATACACCATGCTTCGAAGCTGATTGAGCAAGGGGGCCAAGCATGAACCCTTCTTCTCTTCATCCAAATCGGCGAAGTTTCCTAAAGTCCACCGGCCTTTTAACCGCAGGCTCACTGCTCGTTGGTTTTGAGATACCGCTGATGGGACAACCTCGACTGCCAGCGACCGCATCGGGTCTGATGGCAGACGCCTTTATCCGGATCGACGTGAACAATACCATCACGCTCATGATGAACCATGCCGAATTCGGCAACGGGGTTTATACCAGCCTTGCGATGATGGTGGCCGAGGAACTCGACTTTGATTGGCAAACCCTAAAGTGGGAAGCCGCACCCACCGAGGCACAATACTTCAGCCCAATTTTTGGTGAATACTTAACCGCAGGCAGCGTATCCACCGCTGGGGCGCTCAAACCTATGCGCGAGGCGGGTGCTAAAACCCGTCAATTGCTACTTACCGCGGCCAGCCGCCTCTGGGACGCTGACATCCGGTCACTTTCGACTTCAGCCGGGCAGGTCCATCACGCTGATGGCCGTTCCGTTTTTTATGGGGATTTAATCGACACGATCCGCGACCACGACCTTAAACCGCCCAAATCAGTGCAATTAAAAGACCCATCCGAATTTACAGTTTTAGGCCGACCTCAAAGGCGGCTCGAAGGCCCGGAGAAAGTGACGGGAGAAGCGCAATTTGGCATCGATGTTAGGCGCCCGGGTATGGTCTATGGCGCTGTGCTCAGACCCCCGGTCTACGGCAGCCTGGTTAAAACTTTTGATGCGGAAGCCGCGCTTAAAATCCCTGGGGTAATCAAAGTAAAGGCCATTGACGCTGGGGTTGTGGTGCTCGCTAAAGATTACTGGACCGCAACCAAAGGCGTTAAAGTCCTCAAAGTCGACTGGGATGATAACGGCCTTGGAGATCTCTCGACTGCAGGTTTTACCGAGGAATATCGGGCGCTCAGTCGCCAGCCTGGCCTGCTCGCCGAAAACATCGGCGACGCTGAAAAAACAATACAGGCCGCTGAGAGCAGCGTAGAGTCAGTCTATGAAAGGCCCTACCCCGCCCACGCCACCCTGGCGCCAATGAACTGCAGGGCCCAGGTTCGCCC
>CAJYBS010000266.1 GCA_913064795.1 uncultured Gammaproteobacteria bacterium | reverse complement strand
GCTCATCCGTAAACGGGTAAATTGAAACGATTTCGTGATCGGTGGTTTTGGCCATAAAAAATCCTTTGATAAAACAGTACACTGTGACTGTTTTATACAGGAATTCGTCGACCTCGGCTACTATTAGACCAAGAGTCCCTCAATTTTGACCTCTTCTTCTGATCTTGATGTGAGATTAAAAAATGTGTGCGTCTGTCGGGATTTGCGTTGCGATTTCCTTTGCACTTTCAGTAACCTCTAAAGAGAGTGGCCTTAGATCCACAGGCACCTGAAGTGCACAAAGAATATCGGTCCTTAGAATTGAGCCTAAGAACAAAAGGAAACGCCGAAGAACGCTTCAACGGCCTGGATCAGATCCAGAAACTATGAGCGCCTGTTGAACCATGCGACGTGCCTGATCCAATATTGTGCTCAGGACCAACGAATCATGGCCTTGAATCGAGGGCGTGTGAATATGACCCATCGGAAAATCCAAATTAAGAGATTCTGCAAGCCGGATCGATCGGTAGGAAATTTCATTGGAAAGATAGCCGCCACCACTTCCGAGCACTGCGGTTTGGTCCTGAAGCTCGCCGAGGGAGCGGGCAATAAAAGATCCTCGCTCAAGCGTTGCCACCCGTCGGTTATCCCGAATTTGGAAAGCTCCCTCGGCAAGCTGCATGGCGGCGGCTGGCAAACTGAACTCGACAAACTCAGCGCCATCGATCGGCATTCCTCGATAAAGTGGGGGTTGAGGTGATGCTTGCGAACCACCGGTATGCTCTCGCAAATTGCCAAGCGCGGTACTGCTTCGTCGGCGACCCGGAAAACGTTCCAAATCAAATTGATCCCGGCCCATGGAAACGGATAGAAACAATCCAAGCGAGGTCGATTGAAAGATCGGTTCAAGCCAGTCCTCGAGAACGTCAGCATCAAAATCACCGTAGCGTACTGGAAACAACGCCGAATTAATCTCAACTCGATGGCCGGCCACCTCGAATCGCTGACCGTCAAGGGCCAGGGCGATCAGCCCAGAAGGATTGCTTTGATCGATTCGGCGATCTAATGAAAAAGGATCGAACCCTGTCATCAGAACCTTAAGATCGCTGGAAGGATCCCAATGGACGTCGGTTTGGCCGCGACTTGCCTGCTCAAAACGCGCTATCAGCGTGGCGCGCTCAGACGCGGTCAATCCCAGCACATCAGCACGGTCGCGGGCCAGCGGAGCCATCGCTAGGCGCTGCCAATAGAGCGCCCGATCATCAAAGGGATCCCGCGCCTGGACGGCGCCACTATGATTACGCCAAAGTACTAGACCAAGGCGTTCGACGGTGTTGCATAAGTCTGTTAGCGAATGACTGGCTGCTAGCTCGGCAGACCAAACTACTTTGAGGTCGCTGATTTGTGCCTCAAGCTCAGGGATCGCGTTCAGCGCATCGGTCAGTCTTTCTTCTTCTATGGTTAAAATGCTCTTCTTCTCCTCAACTTTGGATTCGATTTTTTGGTCACTGACTTGAACGGGCATCGAGGCTGCTCGGTCCGGCGCCTGCTGGGCCGCGGCCCCAAGACTCATAGAACACGCCAATGCGATGCATAAAAACCTAGCCGCTCTGCTAGCGATAAAGGACACCAACATAGACAGATCTCTCATAGGCACCCTAAGCACCAGGCACACTTTGAATCGATCAAGTTGCCCGCGAACCGTACCAAACATCATCACCATAGACTCCATGACCTTTATCAGCATCGCCATCTAACCAATACACCATGCATTGAGCGCGTTGACTACAGACGAGGCCCGCCCTATCCAGCAACAGCTGTTCGAGCCACTTTTCCAGTGTCAGCGCAGTTCAGTGTCAGCGCGCCCAACTCACAAAGTGAGTCTTCAAACACCGACACCTTAAAGCATTCAGGTATTAGCCTGGAACGCTGCGATTCACACAGCCTCTTGGTCTGGCC
The DNA here is from genome assembly GCA_913064795.1 of uncultured Gammaproteobacteria bacterium. Classification (GTDB taxonomy): domain Bacteria; phylum Pseudomonadota; class Gammaproteobacteria; order Pseudomonadales; family Azotimanducaceae; genus UBA9926. The sequence continues at coordinate 2,214 of CAJYBS010000266.1, read as the reverse complement.
CAGCCATTATTTCAGACATCTTTTAAAGGTGGCACTGCACTCACCCCGCATCATCGAATCATCAGATCATTGCGCCACGGTTTCAAAAGCTCAGGGTCAAAGACCCCCCAATCGGTGTCCCTCTATTGATCGATTAAATCACTCGGGCTTGACACTACCTCTTTAACGTCAATGCCTCCACCACTGTATAGGGCTCAATGTTGCCTAGGCGCTTCATCAGCAGGGTTCACCCACAGTTATCCACACCTGCACTGATTACGCTTTATTTTTTCAGACGTTTTATGAGGCGCTCAATTCAAAATCCACTGCTTAAGAAACTCATTGTAGAAACCATACTTGGGTGATCCCTTCCCGTTTGATTCCTTCGCTCCGTGCTGCATCAAAACATTTGAATTTCTATCACAGTCCTAGAATCGTTGCAGCGCTGCAGACGCCTGATGCACCGAACTTCAGGGGAAGTTGCTTTAACGATTGGGGTATGGGATAACTTCGCGCGCGCCTCAATCCCTTAGGAGTTTCCATGCCCTCTCTTGCACTTGCTAAACCCGCCATTGACTTAGGCCTTGTCACTCAGGATGCACAGGTCATGCTGGCTTTTTATCGAGATATCCTCGGACTACCCTTTGAAGCAACCCTGACAATGCCGGGCGGCACCATCATGCATCGGCTTTCCTGCGGTCAAACCGTTATCAAGCTTCTGCAGCACCAAAAAACACCTGAATCAACCCCGGCCCCAGGCGGCATTAACGGTGCGACAGGAATCCGATATTTTACGATCAGCGTCACTAACCTTGCCGAGATGCTCACCCACTGCGCTGCTGCCGGGGTGCCCATTCCAGTGGGTCAAACCGAGATCAGACCCGGCGTCCAGATTGCCATGCTTGAAGACCCCGAGGGTAATTGGGTGGAACTGCTCGAAACAAGCAACTGATCGGCTCTATCCAGCAGCCAGAACGAACGGATGCTCTGTAGCCAGGCAGTATGATCCTTATCTTTGCCCGCATTTGTTTCAATGCAGAGGCGCGCTTATAATCAGCCCCGGGCAATCTGGCCCTAAAAGCAGGCATTGACGCAGTGAACTTTCTCGGCAAATCGGTCTCTGGGCCCTTCACCATTCCATCAGGTATTGTGACCACTGCGACACCTATTCTGCAGAGATTTATGCGCGACATTCCTGCTATCGGGGTCCTCACCACCAAGAGTATTGGCCCAGACCCTCGTCTTGGTAATCGAGAGCCGATTCTTAGTCAGTATGCACCGGGCAACTTCGTCAATGCTGTCGGCCTCACCAATCCAGGCATGACGATGTCGGCGAAGCTGCTTGAAGCGCTGGAGGTGCCTGAGGACAAATTTCTATTGACCTCTATATTCGGCGCTAACCTTGATGAGTTTGTTGCTGTTGCTCGATGTCTTGCGCCTTTTTCAGATGGTCTAGAACTCAACCTGTCCTGTCCGCACGCAAAAGGTTATGGGATGGCCATGGGTCAAGATCCAGCTCTGGTTCACGATATCGTCAAAGCTGTAAAAGCCGCGGTAGACATTCCGGTTGTGCCTAAACTCACGCCCAACACAGATCGCATCCAAGAGATTGCCTTAGCGGCCATTGAAGCCGGTGCTGATGCCCTTTGCGCCATCAACACCGTAGGACCAGGATTCACCAGCGCCTTCGGTGAACCCGTGCTCAGCAATGGTGCTGGCGGCATGTCGGGTAAAGGTATTTTACCCATTGCCCTCAAATGCATTCGGGACATTCGTGCCGTCTCAGACCTGCCCCTTATCGGCTGCGGCGGGATCAGCGCTGCGAAAGACGTCGCAGCGATACAGGCTGCAGGGGCTTCCATTATTGGCGTGGGCTCAGCCCTCACCGGCATGACGACAAAACAAATCGAAGTCTACTTCGACACCCTCAGCCGCGACCTTGATGAACAGACAGAGAAGGCTGAGCGTCAGATAAACTATGACATCGATATGGACTTCAAGCCGGTGACGCTGCTCAGCAACGAAAACGTTTGCAACGACATTACCTTACTGACGTTCCAAGAGGACATCGACGTTAAAGCCGGAGAATTTGTCTTCCTTTGGATCCCCGGACTCGGAGAAAAACCATTCTCTGCACTGTGCGATAAACCGTTAACCCTGGTGGCGATTGATGTCGGCGAATTCACAAAAGAGCTCATGACCTTAGCTCCAGGAGCCAAAACCTATATTCGAGGC
>CAJYBS010000265.1 GCA_913064795.1 uncultured Gammaproteobacteria bacterium | reverse complement strand
GGCATCGACTCAATCCGCGGAGTCATCAAGGGCCGACTGTTCTATCCGCTTTTGCCAGAGGCTGAATTCGGCAAGGATTCGCCCAATGCTTATCCGGACTGCATTCATCCGGGCCATCTCCATGGCTGGTGGCTACCGATTGAGACTTTTTCTTCGCGCTTTTCCGGGCAAAGCCTTCGCTTCAGAATCCTCGAGAAAAAGCATTGGCTTGCGACCCTCCCGACAAGCAACAGGAGCGATTGCTTGACTGTCGATGATTGTTTGGAAAAGCTGACCCATGAAAATGAGCAATATGCCCACGCCATTGCTGTCATTGATCTCGCGGGCAATGAGCTCAGCCGAGGTTTTCTGGTAAAACCCGCCTGGTCAGCGGCCGTCACGCAAGATTAGGCCTCTGCAGAGCTTTTGAGTCGAGCCCAAGTAATCGGCCCCAACTAATTGGCCCCAACAAACGGGTTAGGTCAACCCGGCTTCCTTCGTCACATTGGCCACTGCTCAGTCTTTCATTTGCTGTCGCAGCTAGCTGACCTCACCGGAATCCTCCGAGGGATTTTGGATATCTTGGAACTGCAGGTCATGGAGGGTTTTATACAGCCCCCCTTGATCGATCAACGCTTGATGCGAGCCATACTCGCGCACAACCCCCTGCTCCAGCACCAACACGTGATCGGCTTCCTGTATGGTCTGAAGGCGATGAGCGATCAAGATACTGGTTCGCCCCTGCATCAAATGTCGGAGGCCGTCTTGAATCAACATTTCAGTTTCTGTGTCGATGCTGGCGGTGGCTTCATCCAGAATCAAAATCTCCGGATCAGCAGCCAACACTCGGGCGAAGGCCAATAACTGACGCTGGCCTTGAGAGAGGTTAGCGCCGCGCTCAACCAAGGGCGAATCATAGCCCTCGGGTAAAGCGGCAACAAAAGGATGCGCATTCACTGTCTTGGCAGCCTCAATGGCCCGTGCTCTCGTAATGCCAGGGTCTGACAGAGTGATATTGTCCAAAATTGACCCCGAAAAAATATGGAAATCTTGGAGAACCACGCCAATGCGTTTGCGCACGGCCTGGGACGGTATTGCTTGCAAATCGATGTCATCCAAAAAAATCATGCCGTCGGGAAAATCATAAAAACGCCCGAGCAAGCGAATCAACGTACTTTTACCCGACCCGGTCGGGCCGACGATCGCGAGCTTCTTCCCAGGCTCGATCACCACGCTGACGTCTTTTAACACGGGTGTGTCTCGCTCATAGCCGAAATTAACGCTGCGAAATTCGACGCGGCCCTCCAATCGATCAGGGAGTTCAACGGGCTTGTCCGGTTCTCGAATCTGCTCATCCCAGTCCAAGGCTTGGAAAATTCGCTCACCGCTTGCCATGGCGCGGAACAAGACATTGAGCTGTTCGCCCAACAGCACAACCGGTGTAAACAGCATGTTCATAAACCGTGTGAACAAAATAACCCCACCGAGTGACATCTCACTTTGGACCACTGCACCCCCACCATAGTAAATAATGATGCCCAGACCCACCGACGCTAAGGAGTCATTAAAAGCGCCATAGTAGGTTGTGAGATTGATGGACCGGAACTCTTGATTCAAATTTTCGGCGTTGATTTTAGTGTAGGCGGCTTGGTTTCGCTCCTGGCGCTGACTCAGCTGGACCACCTGCATACCGGATAAGTTTTCCTGCAGATATTGATTGAGCGAACTCACTGAATTACGAACCTGTCTGAATATCTCCCGGGTGGCTTGGCGAAAAAAGTAAGTCGCTGTGCCAACAATTGGCACCAACATCAATAAAATTAGGGTTAGTTCTACACTGGTTGACAGCATGATCGTCAACGCGACAAAGAAAGGGACAAATTCGCCAACCAAGCTACCCAGACCTCGCAACATCTCATAGAGCGCCTCGATGTCATTGGTGACCCGCGTCATGATACGGCCCACCGGGACACGGTCGTAAAAAGAGCTCGGCCGGGACTCCAGATGAGCAAAAAGATCTTGGCGCAAATCTCGAAGGGCTTTAACAATGGCATCGATCAACGTCAGTCGGTGCCAATGACCTAACACACCAACCAGCGACATCAGCACAAAAAATAACCCCCCGGCAACATACAGAGCCGGCAAACCAAAGGCTGCCTCGAGTGATTGCGTCAGTTCGATCAGACCCAGATCCGGCATCGGGCTGTCGGTATCGCCAACGATGATGTAATCCACAAGGACGCGGCTGATGACAACTTCCATCAATACCGCCGCAAAACTCGCGGCCAAGACCAAAACGGCACTGACCCAAAGACTGAGTTTGTAAGGCACCAACCAGGTCAGAATCCGGGTTAGCAGCTGAAAATTAAGAACCGCACCCGAGAGCTCTGCGTCAAACATCGCATGATCTCGTTCAGGAGCCTTCCCAGAATTCTTTTGATCCGATTCAACTGAAACATTCATGCAATGATTTCCGTCTCAGGGACGTTTTGCCCCTGGGTCTGAAGCCGCTCCAGCTCAGCGTAGACGCCACCTGCAGCGAGCAATGCCTCATGAGAGCCCGCCTCACCCAGCTCCCCCTCTCCCAGCACCAAAATACGATCGGTGTGACGCAGCGTCGAAACTCGGTGGCTGACTAAAATCGTAGTCAATCCTGCTCGCAACAGTTTTAACCGGCTTAAAATATGCTCCTCGGTTTCGGTATCCACAGCGCTGAAGCAATCATCAAGGATCAACACCGGCGCATTACGAATCAATCCCCTGGCCAGGGTCGCTCGCTGCTTCTGCCCTCCGCTCAGGGTCACGCCCCGCTCACCGACAAGCGTCTCCATCTGCTCGGGGAAATTCAATACGGTGTCTCGAAGCGCCGCCGAATCAGCTGCATCCCAGATACGATCGAGTTCGCGCTCGGGATCGTCGTAACTGATATTGGCGCCCAAGGGTTCTCCAAAGAGAAATGGATCCTGCAACACTTGGGCAATCTGCGAGCGCAACTGAGTCAGCGGAAAATCTTGGATAGGGACCGCATCAAGATTCAATTGCCCTCCCGAGACATCCAGCATCCGAGTACACAACTTGAGTAGGGTTGATTTACCCGAACCGACTCGTCCAACAATTCCAATCGATTCTCCTGGGTTGATCGACAAACTAATGTCTGACAGCGCAGGGGTAAGGGCGCCAGGATAGGTGTAGGAGACCCCCTCAAAGACAAAGTTGCCATCGATCTTTGCTGGCGCGGATCCGCTGGGTCGATCTGCGATTTCTGGCTCAGCGTCAAAGACTTCGCACAGCCTGACGACACCGACCTTGGCCCGGGCTAACATCGTGATAAAAAATCCGGCCATGCGAATCGGCTGAAGCAACATATTTAAGCAGGCTAAGAAGAAAATCAGATCGCCCACACTGAGCTCATTGATCATGACCAAATGACCGCCGTAGATAATAATCGCCAGCTGAGCAAGTGCCGTGAGCCAAGGGGTCCAGGCCGTCATCAAGGAATTGATACGCGCCTGCTCATAAAAGGCCTCGGCATATTGATTGTTCGTTTTGAAAAATCGACGGATTTCATTTTCTTCTTGGGCTTGCGCCTGGACGGTGCGGATTCCACTTAAGTTTTCCTGGGTGTGTGCCGCCAATTCCGATAAGGACTCTTGGACGACCCGAGACGATTCCGCCATCTGACTGGCGACGTATTGCGCGTACAGATACAAAACGGGCAACAAAGGCAAGATCAGTAATGTGAGGCTAACGGACTTAAACAGCATCGCGGTCATTCCGAACAAGGGTGCATACACCATAATCACCACTTGGATGAGTCCGAAGGCAATGAGCCGTTGAATCAATGCAATATCTTGAACCGCTCGGGTCATCAGATCCCCAACACCGATCCGAGCGAAGAATTCAGGGCCTTGCCGAAGCACACTTGAAAACAGTTGTTCTCTGAGGTCAAAGGAGACGTACTGGCCCACCCGCCTAAAAGCTCTGCGCGCCCGAGACACAAAGATAAACCGGAGCATCACGGCACACACAATGCCAATGACGATTTCTAAAATTGACAATCCGTAGGGCAGTGCCTTCTCTTGGACCAGCGCACCAATCCCGTCAATCCCGAGTGCAACCAGGTAATAGGTGCTGACTTCAAAAAAACGCGCCAGGAAGAAACCCACAAACCCAA
>CAJYBS010000264.1 GCA_913064795.1 uncultured Gammaproteobacteria bacterium | reverse complement strand
CCTTTGGATGTCATCACCCACTCGCATCCGGTCTTCTTTACTCGCTCGGGTCAGGAAAGCGGTTCGAACACGATCAAAAAAAACGGCCTGTTCTTGCTCAAAACGGTCGGGTACCCCTTCGGCACTGGCTCGCTTGAGGCCAATGTCAACGGGCAAATCCAGCAGTAGGGTTAAATCAGGTTCGAATTCTCCGAGAAACATGGCTTCAAATTGCTCAATGATATCTAAAGCAATCCCCCGCCCACCCCCTTGATAAGCGTAAGTTGAATCGGTGAAACGATCACAAACAACCCACTTACCTGCTCGTAACGCTGGTTTGATTAGCGCTTCAACGTGCTGGACTCGTGCCGCAAACATCAAACCAAGCTCAGTTCTAGGTTCGATTCCGGTCATGTCGGGGTCCAGCAGCAGCCCACGAACGTGCTCTCCTAGTTCGGTGCCTCCTGGCTCCCGAGTTTCGACAACTTGGAGGCCCTGACTCACAAGATACCGGCTTACCTCAGCCATCAGACTGGATTTACCGCCGCCTTCGCTACCTTCGAGCGTAATAAAACGCCCCTGTCTCTGCGTATCTGTCATGGTCTAGCATTCGTCCGATTCGACCCTCAGTTGCTTAATGATACCCCAATCAGGCTCTGGGATGATGACCCCAAAGTCGAACAAGCAAGACTTGTCTTAGTGAAATTGATGGTCGCTAATTTATAAGCATCAAAAACAACGCCCCGAGCAGCGGTCAAGTTCCTCAGCCGCTAGGGGGTCATCCCAAGTTGATAGCGATTAACCGCTCGCCGATGACTCTTAAGGTCCAACGAAAATTCACTTGTCCCATCACCCCGGCCGACAAAATACAGCCAGTCACCCGGTAATGGATAGAGCACAGCTTTAATGGCATCGAGCCCAGGGTTGGCAATCGCGGTCGGTGGCAGACCCAACCGAGTGTAGGTATTAAAAGGACCATCGGATCTTAGATGATGCCTTTTAAGGTCGCCATCAAACGCTTTACCCAAACCATAAATCACGGTGGGGTCTGACTGAAGGCGCATGCCTTTTGCCAAACGATTCAAAAAGACCTGAGCAATTTTCCGCCGATCGTCGGCTTGGCCTGACTCTTTCTCGACGATTGATGCCAATACAAGTAACGACTGGTCATCTAAAGCAGCATCACTTTGGGGCCTAGGTATCCGCGCTAAGGATTGATGCATCGCCTGGTATGCACGTTGCAAAATTTTGACATCGGCTTCACCGAAAGTGTAGACGTAGGTGTCGGGGAACAGCCAACCTTCAAGTGCTCGATCCCCTCCTGTGACCTGCTGTGATAGCACTTCCTGCGATAAAGTTGAGGCCGATCGTGTGACACCCGGCGTCTCTTCCAAGCGCGCAAGCCACTGCCGAACGGTCCAGCCCTCGGGAAACGTCACCTTGCGCAAATACACTTTTCCAGAACGGACATCCTTCAAAAATTCAGCAAGGGTTATGCCCGGCACCAACTGATACTCACCTGCTTTAATGGGCAAAGCACTGGTCACTCTGTCATAAGCAGTGAGCTGCCATGCCGGGCCCCGCCACAGCTTTTGACGCACTAATTCGTTGGCCAAAGCGCTCACGCTTGATCCCCTTGGAATCACCAGCGTCGTCGGCTCTACAACAGTGAGGCTTTGGTTCAGCCAATGATTGACCCAAAGATTTACAGAAATGCTGACGGGGATTACGCATGCGATGATGAAAAGAACAGCGTATTTTCGAAGTCTCTGCATTATTGGGATTGCCTGCCTAAGGCAATGACACTGAAGGACACTGCAGTAGAATTATTTGTCAAAAGACTTAAAGATGACCGTACCATTGGTTCCGCCGAAACCAAACGAGTTACTCAATGCAACCTTGATGTCCTGCGCCTGAGCCGAATGCGCGACATAGTTAAGATCGCAATCATCACTCGGGTCATCAAGGTTAATCGTTGGAGGCGCGGTATTATTCTGCAATGCTTTAATTGTAACAACCGCTTCAATTGCGCCAGCGGCCCCTAAGGCATGCCCCATCATTGATTTCGTTGAACTAACACTTAACTGGTAGGCGTGGTCTTGAAAGACCTGCTTGATTGCTTCCGTTTCGGCAACATCGCCCAGGGGCGTTGATGTTCCGTGGGCATTGATATAATCCACTGATTCTGGATTTAAAGCTGCATCCTTCAACGCAGCCTGCATCGCCCTCGCGGCGCCTGCGCCATTCTCAGCAGGCGACGTCATGTGAGAGGCATCAGCGCTCATACCAAAACCAACCAATTCGCAGTAAATTTCGGCACCTCTCGCTTTGGCGTGTTCTAGCTCCTCAAGGACAATTGCCCCTGCGCCATCACTGAGCACAAAGCCATCGCGGTGTCGATCCCAAGGCCGACTCGCTGCCGTCGGATCCTCATTTCGGGTGCTGAGCGCTTTCATGGAGGCGAATCCAGCCATGGTCGTTGGGGAAGTGGACTTCTCCGAGCCACCGGCAATCATGACATCCGCATCACCGTAACTGATAAGCCGAGCGGCCAAACCAATATTGTGGGTACCCGTCGTGCAGGCTGTCGTAATCGCTAGATTAGGGCCTTGCAACCCGTATTTGATCGACAGATGGCCTGCTACCATATTAATGATGGAGGACGGCACAAAAAATGGTGAGACCTTTTGCGGCCCTCGGGACAGGACGACTTCATGGCAGGTTTCGATGGTCACAATCCCACCAATACCCGACCCGAAAGCGACACCGACACGATCAAGAGAGGGCGATGAGGTCATTAATCCTGAATCCTCAACCGCTTGAATACTTGCGACCAAGCCATGTTGGATGAAACCATCCATTCGGCGTGCTTCTTTTTTGGTTACATAGGCATCGAGATCAAAGTCAGGAACCCTTCCCCCAAACCTTACCGCGTAACCCTCAGTATCGAAGCTTGTAATCGGGCTGATTCCGCTCCTACCAGCAACGGCTGAAGCCCAGCTGGTCTCAGTGTCAACACCCAGAGGGCTGAGCATACCAAGGCCGGTCACGACGACACGTCGGGTCATGTTCTGCTCTCAGTCCGTTGAGTAGGGAATGATTAAAGTTTGATGAACTGCATCGCGCGAGGAACCGCTTGCGCAATGCAGAACGATCAAAAGGAGATTAGGTATGCGCTTCAATATAATCAACAGCCTCTTTGACCGTTGTTATCTTTTCCGCTTCCTCGTCGGGAATTTCGGTTTCAAACTCCTCTTCAAGCGCCATCACGAGTTCAACAGTATCAAGGGAATCTGCGCCAAGGTCTTCCACAAAAGATGCTTCAAAGGTTACCTCGTTTTCTTTTACGCCGAGTTGCTCACACACTAGCTTTGTGACTCTTTCTACAATTGTGCTCATGCTTGGGTTTTCTCCTAGATTTATGCAGCAGTGCCGCGTTAGTTTAATAAATCAACAATAGGCTTTAAAGCGTTAATTAGTCATGATCGAATCTGCAATGACGCAGATGTCAAGACATGAATAAACCGCCGTTGATGTGAATGGTTTCGCCGGTAACATAACTTGCAGCATCGCTCGCCAAAAAGCCGACCAATTTTGCAACCTCATCGGCTTGCCCTAATCGACCAGCTGGGACTCTCGATAACATGGCTGCCGCTTGATCCTCGGACAATGCACGGGTCATATCGGTCTCAATAAATCCTGGCGCAACGACGTTGACAGTAATGTTGCGGCTGGCGATTTCAGCCGCCAGGGCTCTGCTCATTCCTTCTAGACCCGCTTTGGCGGCGGCGTAATTTGCCTGACCAGGATTACCCATCCTCCCTACAACGGAACTGATATTAATTATCCTGCCAAATTTTGCTTTCATCATACCGCGCAGCAAGCTTTGAGTAAGGTAGAAAACGCCGGTTAGATTGGTCCCGATTACTCCATCCCACTCTTCTGACTTCATTCGGAGTGCAAGATTATCCCTGGTAACTCCGGCGTTGTTGACGAGCACTGAGGGTGATTCACCGTCGGTTTTTAATTCGAGAATAAAAGCGTCGATCGCATCTCGATCAGCGAGATCAAGACAGTATCCCTTGCCCTGATCACCTAGTTCCATGGAAATTTTCTCAGCACCCGGGGCTGAAGTCGCTGTGCCAAGCACTCGGTACCCATTACGGGCCATTGTTTGCGCAAT
>CAJYBS010000263.1 GCA_913064795.1 uncultured Gammaproteobacteria bacterium | reverse complement strand
GAGGCTGTGAACCAGTATGCCGCGGTAATGTAAAGTCCTACCGCGGTGGGTACTGCTTCCGGTCGCCAACGTAGTGTCCCAAGAATAGTCGCGACAAGTCCAAACGTGGCGATACCCTCCGAGAGCCATTGTGCCGGGCCGTTTCTGATGTTGGTCGATATCTGCAGCAGGATCTCCTCAAACATCGCATGCGCCACCAGCGTGCCCATGATGGCGCCGATGATCTGAACGCCGACATAGGTGAGGGCTTCGTTAAGTTTGATCTCACGGCGCAACCAGAAGGCCAGGGTCACGGCAGGATTGAAATGTGCCCCCGATACGGGGCCGAGCATCGTGATCAGAACGAACAGGATCGCGCCGGTAGGAATCGTGTTTCCCAGAAGCGCGAGAGCCACGTTTCCGCCCGCAAGACGTTCGGCCATGATGCCTGAACCCACTACCGTCGCGAGCAGCAGGGCTGTGCCGAGGCACTCCGCTACCAGCCGACGGGAAAAAGTAAAGCGCATCATGAGATGTTTTTGGGACTGGGGCCTGCGTTGCCGATTGCGTCTAGCTGCTTTTGCAAACTGACTGATTCAAGAGACTCCAGAGGCAGATCGACCAGAAGGGCAATGCGATGCTCGAGCATCTGATAGGTCTTGGCAAAAGCCAGGTGAATCTGGTGTTGGGTGCCGTCGACCGCTGCAGGATCGGGCAGGCTCCAATGTGCAGAGACAGGCTGTCCTGGCCAGACGGGGCAGACCTCAGCGGCTGCTGAGTCACAGACGGTAAAGACGAAGTCAATTCTAGGTGCCTTGGGACCACTGAATTCTTCCCAGCTTTTCGATCTCAATGAGGCCAAAGGATGGCCGAGTTTTTTCAGAAGGCCGATGGCCGCGGGATGTACCCGTCCGTTGGGATGACTGCCTGCACTGAATGCCGTAAAGCGCCCCTCGCCGTCTTGGTTAAGGATGGATTCAGCGAGGATGCTTCGGGCTGAATTACCCGTGCAAAGAAAAAGGACCTGGTATGGGCTTGCCTTCATGTCGTTTTGTGGGAAGTTAACGGCAAACTCTAATCAGCAATGCGCTTTGAGCGCCCCTGCTGTTTTGGTTCGGAGGCCATTGGGGTACACAGCTCGGGCTGGCCGTTACAGCAATCCTCAACGAGATAGGCAAGCAGCGACTTAATGCCCTGCGGATTAACGCTGTAGATGATCGATCGGCCGTTTCGTTCTGGTCTCAGCAGACCGGCCCGCGTCAAAATCGCAACGTGCGTCGACAGGGTGTTGTGACGGACGCCAAGATCATCGGCAATCTTTCCTGCGGCAAGCCCCGCCGGACCGTGCTTTACCAACAGTCGGAAGATCTGAAGTCGGGACGGTTGCGCAAGGGCAGAAAGGGTGTCCACAGCAGTTGATGTGTCCATATATCGAGTATTATCGAAATATCATCCGCAAGCAATATAAAGTTCTGAATCTTTCAGATCTCATCATTAGATTTGGTTCTTTGTGTCTCGAATGCTGGCAAAAAGCAGGGCCGGGTACTGACGATGGAGGCTTATCATTGTTAGGTCTCGCTCGGTCTGACTGGCAGCCGAGAGGCTTGATAAAGAGCAAAAATCTTTTTGGATTAGACGTTTGCGAGCTTATTGAGGCCGTACATCGTAGTCCAATTATTGATTACAGTATCTTTACAGTCCGCTTGAATAGTGATGTTTTCATCGACTAGACGGCATCGACCAATCTATTACCTGACCGAGGTAAACTACACTTATTTGAGCCAATCAAAACCTAAACTTGAAATCAACAAGTTAACGCGAATAGTTCAATGAAGCATTTAAAAATGGTGCGTGATACCGATGACCGACCGGGGGCTAGCGTGAATATAGCCACAAGTACTGAACATTCGCTCGAAATGCTCGGTGATGATGCAGAGGTTAGATCCGTCGCAAGAGAAGGAAACGATATCGCTGATCTTTCAGAGTCAAATTTATATCTCAATCGCGAGTTAACTTGGCTGGAGTTCAACAAGAGGGTTCTAAATGAAGCGAAAGACTCTAGGACGCCTCTTCTGGAGCGGCTAAAGTTTCTTGCAATCGTGGGGTCGAATCTCGATGAGTTTTTCATGAAACGCATCGGCAGATTGAAACAGAAAGTTGATGCCGGTTTGGAAATGCTGACCGTTGATGGACGCTCACCACAGCAACAGATTGACGAGTCCAGTGCCGTAGTCCGTGAAATTGAGCAGGAAAAGGATCGGCTTTATCACGAGACTGTAGATGCTTTGAAAGAATACGGTATTGGGGTACTTAACTACAATGAGCTAACGGGAGAAGAGCGGGAGGTCGTGCGTGACTATTACCTGCAGAATATTTTTCCTCTGGTCACGCCCCAGTCGATCGATCCGGCGCATCCTTTTCCATTCATTTCGAATAACTCCCTTAACTTATTGGTGACTGTCCGCCCACAGACTAGTAACGAAAACCTGTCTGCGAGAGTCAAAGTGCCGATCGGCTTGGGTATCCCCCGCTTTTTAAAAGTTGGGGACGACGACAAGTTCATTGCTCTTGATGAGGTTATGCGAAACAACTTGGATTTACTTTTCCCAGGCGCCGAGATTGTTGCCTGCGAAGCCTTTCATGTTGCGCGTAATGCGAGGACGGAACGGAATGAAACGGGGGTTAGTGACCTCCTGGCGCTGATTGCGTCCGAGGTACGAGATCGACGTTTTGCACCCATTGTGCGGGTTGTGATCCAGGACGATATGAATTCCTCCCGCCGCGGGTGGCTGGCCGCAGAGCTCGGACTTTCTGAAGACGATGTTTTTGAGACCACGGGGCCGGTACGTATATCGGATCTTTCTGAGATAGCTTCGTTGAACTATCGAGATTTAAGGGATGACCCTTTTCGGGGTGTCGATCATCCTGCACTCCATGATAAGAGGAGTATTTTTCATGTTCTTCGGGAAGCTGGCTCCATTTTGCTGCATCATCCATATGTTTCCTTCTCTAGTTCAGTAGAACGTTTTTTAGTGGAAGCCAGCCGTGATCCGAAGGTCCGGGCGATCAAAATGTCTCTTTATCGTACGTCTGAAGAAACACGGCTTGTGGACGTTCTGATTCAGGCTGCCCAGAATGGCAAACAGGTAGCAGTCGCGGTGGAACTGAAGGCTCGGTTTGATGAGTCAGCCAATATTGAGTGGGCTAACCGCATGGAAGAGGCTGGGATCCATGTCAGTTTTGGGGTGCTTGGGTTAAAAACGCATTCCAAGGTCATTCTTGTTGTTCGGCAGGATTACAATGGATTGCGCCGCTATGTTCATATCGGTACCGGGAATTACCATGCCGGCACAGCAAAACTTTACAGTGATCTGGGATTGATGACCTGCGACGATACAATAGGCGAAGACGTCACGGAGTTGTTTAATTTTCTTACAACCGGACTGAATCCAGAGCGAAAATACGGCAATCTTGTTCCAGCGCCGAAGCAGTTGAAGCCGTTGCTGTTGGAGCGCATAGAACGGGAAATTGTTTGCAACACTAAAGCGGTGCCAGGACTGATTCGGCTTAAGACTAATGCTCTGGAAGATCATGATATTGTGCGTGCGCTGTATAGAGCCTCCCAAGCTGGGGTAAAGATTGATTTGATCGTTCGAGATACTTGTCGGTTGCGCCCTGGATTACCTGGTATCTCAGAAAACATTACGGTTCGGTCTATAGTTGGACAGTTTCTGGAGCACAGTCGAATTTTTTATTTCCAAAATGGCGGGAACGAAGAGTTTTATATCGGCTCAGCCGATCTAATGCGGCGAAACCTTGAGAGTCGTGTCGAGGTAATGGCGCGAATCGATTCGTTGCCGCTCCGCCAAGAACTTGCTTGGATTCTGAAGATGCAGATGGCGGACAACCGCCTAGCTTGGGAGATGGATTCGGATGGGTCGTATACCCAACTTAGGCAGGAGCATCCGGAAGAAATCCAGAGCTGCCAGCAACTGTTTATCCGATACGCCAGTGAGAGAGTGCTTTCGGACAGCGGCGGAAGAGTGAGTCCGTCAGCCGGGAATTTGGAGTAGGATGTTTTTGTCGCGTCCCCCCCGGCATCATCGTCTCAAGTTGACTTGTAAACGGGCTGTCTTGAGATTGTTCATTGGTAGTGGACTTGGCTAAGTAGCCTCTTGCCGAAGGCG
>CAJYBS010000262.1 GCA_913064795.1 uncultured Gammaproteobacteria bacterium | reverse complement strand
CACTGCCATCGGCGTCCGTAACTCAGCGGCTTCGCCAAAACCAAGCGCCATCGGTAAAAGACCAAGTACCGTCGTCAGCGTCGTCATCAGAATCGGACGTAATCGCTCTTGGGTGCCTAATATCAATGCTTCCATTTTGATCATTCCATCGCCACGCCGTAACTGGTTGACTCGGTCAACCAACACAATCGCGTTATTGACCACAATACCGACAAGCAAAATACCTCCTATAAAGACCACCACTGAAATCGGTGTGCTGGTGACCCATAGTCCCAGTAATGCGCCAATACCCGCAAGCGGAATCGTGAACATAATCACAAAGGGATGTAACAGGGATTCAAACAGAGAGGCCATCACCAAATAAACCATGATGAGTGCCAAGATTAAGGCAAACCCGAGTGATTCAAACGACGCATCCATCTCCTCGCTTTGGCCACCAACATGGCTCTTCACACCGGGTGGATGCGTGATCCTTTCAAGCTCATCCAGCACCGCTTGCGTGCCCGCAGCGAGATCTCCGCTGATCGGAACAGCGCGCACAATCCCCACCCTTTGCTGTCCTAAGCGCTGAATATCCGAAGGCCCAACGTCCTCAAAGATGCGAGCAACCGTTTTCAAGCGCACCTGTTCAGGCGCTTCGGGATTCACAATCAGATTTTCAATATCTGCCCTTGAGTCTCTGGCCGCCTCCTCCACACGCAGTCGCACATCTATTTTTCGATCTTGGAAGGTATATTCTGTGGCCACGTTGCCTTTGACTTTATTCACGACCCGAGCGGCCACATCTGGTACCGTCAAACCAAGGGCCGCAATTCTCGACGGGTCAAACTCGATCTGCAGCTCGGGATAACCCGACAGCATCGAAGACTCAATGTCCTCAAACAGCGCTGTCGACTGCATGGAGGTGGTCAATGCTTCAGCAACCCTTTTTATGCCCTTCAGATCTGTACCTGTAATTTCAACTTCTAACGGCGTCGATAGCGTAAAAAATTGCGGTCGCTCCAGGGTGTATTTGAGGGCGGGCTGATCGTCCAAAAAGGCACGCACTCGGTCCATTACCCCCGCCTCTGTGTCTTCTGTGCTTCCATCCACCAGGACCACAGTCAGCTGACCTAAATTCTCGCCCCCACTGACCGCCGAGGCATCAAGCCGGCCACCCGTACCCGAGACTGAATAGCTCCGCAGAACCGCTGAATCTGAAGCCAGCGCACGCTGGACCGACGCCACTAAAGCATCGGTGGTTTCGATTTGAGTGCCTGGCGGCAGTTCCAGCCGCACCACAAACTCTCCCTGAGAAACATCAGGAATCAGTTCAAGCGCAAATCGGTTCGCGAGGGTTCCTGACGCCAACAATGCCGCCACGCTCAAGCAAATAGTCAATCCTGGCCATTTCAGCGCGCTGTTGAGCAGCCCACTGTAGAGCCAGATCAACGTCTGAAAACCTCGATCGAAACCCTTCGTCAAGGGGCTCACCACACGTCGAGCGACGCCCAAAACTGAGGATAATAGCCCCATCAGAGAAAACCGGACCAGGGTCTTTTCAGGGCCAGCAGGAATCGAAACGCCACTTTCTGCCGAGACTGTCTCTGCGCTCGCCCCCAAGGCCGATAGCATGGGTATCAAACTGGTCGCGAGCAGCAGAGATGCCATCAAAGCGAAAGTGACCGTGAGCGCTTGATCTTTAAACAGTTGGCCCGCGACACCCTCAACAAACGCGAGGGGCAAAAACACGGCAATCGTAGTCAGCGTGGAAGCCAGCACTGCACCCGAGACTTCGCTGCTACCAAGTTCAGACGCCTGTTTTTGGCCCTCTCCGGATTCTCTTCTGCGCGTGATGTTCTCGAGTACGACAATCGCATTATCCATCAACATGCCGACCGCCAATGCAATGCCGCCTAGGCTCATCACATTGAGGCTGATTTCAAAAAGTCGCATCATGGCAAACGTAATGAGGACTGATGCTGGAATTGTCACCGCAATGATCAACGTTACTCGGGCACGGCGCAGGAACAAGTAGAGCACCAATATCGCCAGCAACGCGCCCTGAACGGCAGCGGTTTGAACCTCAGAAATCGCCGCTTCAATGAACTCAGATTGATCATACATTACGGTGATCGCCATATCGTCGCTGAGATTCTCTTTCAACAATTCGATCTCAGCCCGGATATTAGACGCCACCGCAACTGTATTGGCGTCACCCTCTTTGTATAAAGAGACCTCAATCGCCTGCTCGCCGTTGACCCGCATAATGGCGTCCCGCTCTTTTTGACCCTCGACGACCCGGGCCACGTCCTTCAAGCGAATAATTTGCCCCGCCTGTTGAAAAATTATGGTGTCTCGAATCGCTTGCACCGAGCCAAACTCGTTCAATGTTCGAACCAAGTACTCTTGACCCGCATCTTTGAGGGTGCCCCCAGAGAGATTGACGTTGGAAGCCTCCAGCTTCCTTCCTAGATCGGCGACCGTCAGATCCAGTTGGGCCAGCTTATATTGATCGACGTAAACGGAGATCTCGTCCTCAAAACCACCCGCTACAATGGTGGCAGCAACACCCGGCACAGCATCGAGTTTTCGTTTTAAGAAATCATCTGAATAGCGGCGAAGGCTTTGCAAATCGCTCACTGAAGGGACATCGCTACCGACAAAGGCGACCGAGAAACGAAAGATTGGATCTAGGTTTGGATTGAGGCGGATCAGCGTTGGCTTATCGAGGTCGATCGGAAGGCGCACTAGATCGAGCTTTTCACGGACATCGATTGACGCCAAATCCATGTCTGTACCCCAGCGAAACTCCAATATGACATCGCTTCGACCGGCGGCGGAAATTGAATGCATTTTCCGGACGCCACTGACAACACCAACCCGCTGTTCGATTCGCCGGGTGACCTGCTCTTCAACTTCTGCCGGCGCCGCGCCGTCAAATTCCGTGCGGACTGTGAGGGTTGGGTAGGTGAGCGGTGGTAGCAAAGTCAGCCCGAGGCGATCAAGGGAGATACCCCCGAAGAGCATCGCGCCGAGGGTAATCATGCAGACGGTCACCGGCCTCGCGATCGACCTTGCCGCTAGACTCATAGCACCATCCTAGAGGACAACGCGCACCTGACTGCCGTCTTTCAGCGCACTATGACCCCGAATCACCACTTGATCTCCCGCCTGCAAACCCGAAACCACTTCGATGAAGTCATCTTGAATAAAGCCCGTTTCGACCACCCGCCGGGAGGCGATACCGGCCTCAACCACGAATACCGACTTGGCCTCGCGCTGACTGATCACCGCTTCTCGGGACACAAGGGTCGCGTTGTCTCGGCTGCTGTACAGAATATCCACTCGGGAAAACATCCCGGGCTTGAGCAGTCCATCGCGATTCATCATCTGGACGGTCACTCTGAAGGTGCCTGTACCCGGGTTAATCTCTGGAGCGACCCGCAAAACAGAGCCCTCGTACTTCGCCCCCTCCAGCGCATCAATCCGGACCCACGCCTTTTGCCCTGATTTGAGTTTCAGTAGCTCTTGCTCGGGGACATTCAAAACAGCCTCGATGATGTCTGCCCGCTTCATCTCAAACGCCTCTGAGCTTGGCTGCATGGAATAGCCCAGCTTGATATGTCTTACCGTGATGACGCCTGTAATTGGCGCTCGTATCGTCGCTTCACTGAGATCATGCGCCTGAAGGGCCATCGCAGCGGCCTCTCGCTCATAGTTATAGCGCGCTTGATCAATTGCATCTGTACTGATCATATTTCTCTCGAAAAGTTTTTCAGCCCGATCGAGCGCCCTTTGAAAGTTCTCGACATTGGTCTGTGTTCGAGCCAAATCTAATTCAAGTCGACGGGTATCGAGCTGAGCCAGCGGGGTTCCTTGCTCAACGCTCATCCCCTCTTCAACAAAGATCGTCTCAACGACGCCTTGGGTCTTGGCGACAACCACCGCTTCTTCAACCGCTGAAAGGGTTGCCGTACTGGAGTACAAAGCTTCAAGGTTGCCCAACACAACCTCGTCGGTGCTCACCGGGACGGGCCTTGCCTTAAAGGCCTTCTTGACGGCTTCCCGCTTTGCCGCTTTGTCCTGGGGGGCTTGCTGCTCGTTTAACCCGCTCGCGCCAGGCCCGTCCCCGCCCGGCACCTCAGCCTCTCGGCCGCAGCCGAGCAGAGCCATCACTACGCTGATCGAGGCCACGCG
>CAJYBS010000261.1 GCA_913064795.1 uncultured Gammaproteobacteria bacterium | reverse complement strand
TGATGTCATCGTCTGAACATTCGAAGCACATCCCTTTGGCCGGCATTCCAGGGGCCAAACCGTAGATACCACTGTCGTACAGGGTTTCCATCCCTTTCTCTAGCCGTGGCGCCCATTGGGCGACATCGGACATCTTGGGCGCGCCGGCAATACCCAAGTCATGGCAAGTGGAACAACTGCGCTCATAAATCGCCTCTGGAGAGGCTGCTGAATCTGAAACGGCTTCCATCATCTGTCCTGATGCGCACGCCTGTCCGACCAAGCACAACTCTCCTACTTTGTGGATCCGTGCAATAATTTCGTCTTCGATCGGTCCCGCATACACAAGCACGGACACCGCTAAAAGTGGTAACAGCATCAGGTTCTTCATGATGTACATCCCTCAAAAATTCGCGCACAGAGTATACCGCAGAATACGATCAGTTGCCCCAGTCAGATTCATCGGCATCTCTATTTCTGGAGAATTTAAAGACGTTGGATGTTCCCGCTTCGACGATTGATTGCTCCGACACCAGAGTGATGACGGCTTGCTCTTTAAACGATGACAAATTGTCTGCGCCTAAATTCATCATGGTACTTTTTAACTTGTGAAGGGTCGTCTCTAGAACTTCTGCAACGGTACCGACCAAGGGCACGAAGGCATCAACACCCTCCTCGAACACCATTTTTCGGCTGCTCATACCCTCACTATACCGCTGCCAATTTTGAGCGCGCAGGGTCCCTTCTCCCCAATAGGGCTTATACATCTGTCCATTGATCGAGATCTTTGACGTGGGACTCTCCTCGGTCATCGCAAAATATCGACCCATCATGACAAAATCCGCGCCCATGGCCAGCGCCATCACGATCTGCGTGTCATTGGCCAGACCGCCGTCAGAGCACAGCGGCACATAAACGCCGGTTTCTTCAAAGTACGCATCACGACGTGCTGCGACTTCAAGCAGCGCCGAGGCTTGACCTCGGCCCACCCCTTTTTGTTCTCTCGTAATACAAATCGAACCACCACCGATTCCCACTTTTATAAAATCAACCAACCCTGACATCGCCAAATAATCAAACCCTTCAGCGGAAACAACATTTCCACCGCCGATCACGATATCCGGACCGAATTGTTCTCGAATCCATGCCACACCATCCATCTGAAACTCAGTAAAACCGTCTGAAGAGTCAAAACACAGTACGTCTGCACCTGCCTCAATCAAAGCAGGGACGCGATCTTGATAGTCATGGGTGTTGATTGCCGCCCCAACCCGCAAACGTTTGTTGTCGTCTAGGATTTCTAGGGGATGCATTTGGTGATCAACATAATCTTTCTTGAAAACGAGCGCCGACAAGCGGCCCTCGAGCGAAAGTATGGGAAGGCAATCTTTTTTATGCCGGTGAAGCAACTGATTAGCTTCGCGAAGGGTGATCCCCTCTTCACCGTAGATCACGTCAGCCTTCGCTGTCATGTGCGCCTGAACCAGATTATCGAGATTATCTTCGAACTCCCAAAAATCCTGATCCGTGATCAGACCCACAAAATTACCGTGAGGGCTACCGTCGGTTGTCACGGGAATGGTTGAATGGCCACTGGCGTTCATAAGTTCAAGCACCGAACGCAAGGAGGCATCTGGCTTGATATTCGCACCACTGGTAACAAATCCCGCTTTATGCGCCTTCACCTTTTTGACCATGTCTACCTGGCTCTCGATGCTTTGAGAACAAAAGATCATGCTCAGACCACCTTGTCGGGCTAAAGCGACGGCCAAGTCGGTGCCCGACACCGCCTGCATACAGGCCGAGACGATGGGGATATTCATGGACAATTTTTCTTGGCCTTGGACGCCTTCTCGAGAGAGGGGCGCGGACAAATCGATCGCATCTATGTGCTGATCACGTCGGGTTAATCTGGGTATTAACAGATACTCAGCAAACGTTCGGGAAATATCCTCAAGAATCTTGGCCATCGTAGCCTCCTAATCGATGACCGCTCACGCAGAATGGCGTCAACGGTTTCAGTTTCAATGGGGGGGAGGAGGGACGCTCCATCAGAGCACCTCGCAGACCTTCGGGGTGCTCGTCTATTCGGTTTTTTGGTGAATTCTTTCGCGCCATGACGAATTTTATTCGATGGCCCTTTGCAATTCAATCGGAACGGGCATGCCCCGAGGCCGAAGACCTAGTGAGAAACGATCAACAGTCAGGCCTCAGAGTCGGTGCTTCAAGACCTTGCCCGATGGAGATGCCGGAAGTTGCGGCAGCACATGAAGCTCATCGAGCAATTTATAACCTGACAGCGTGGCCCGCAGCTGCTCGTTAACTTCTCGGAGGTCGAGGTCAAAGTCCACGGGGTGGGTTTCCACAAATGCAACAATGAGTTCTGTGCCTAGTCGATGCTTGCCAATAACCGCTGCCAGCGCAATTCCAGGGATCGCGGTTAACGCAGCTTCAATCTCAGGGGGATACACATTGAACCCGTTTTTGATGATCAATTCCTTTCGCCGACCCACTATTTCCAAGGCGCCACAGTCATTGATTCGTGCTAAATCCCCCGTCGTCAACCACCCTGCATTGAGGACTTCTCGGGTCTTTTCTGGCTCACGAAAATATCCTGCCATTATGTTCGGGCCCGACACCTCAAGAGTGCCCACACCCGGTTCCAAATCGGGACTCTCGATGAGTCTAAAATCAACACCCGGAATCACGAACCCCACAGAACTGTCCTGCATTGGAGCATAAAGGCGGGTCTGCGAAATGGTAGGCCCGGTTTCGGTCATTCCGTAGCCATTATGCAGGGGTAGTCCAAAACTCTTTTGGACATCGTCCTTGATCGCCATGTCGAGTGGCGCGCCGCCGCCATACAGGAACCTGAGTGTCTGAAAAAGCTCGGGGGCCGCTGCCCGAGCGGGGAGCAGCGCCACAGACACGGCGGGCAAAGCGAAAAACCCGATCACTTCATTAACCGCTAGATCACGCAATATTTCTTTAGCATTGAACCTAGCCTTGAGCTCGAGCGCAGAGCCTTGGACAAGGGCCGAGCACAGAACCGCTGAAAGCCCAAAAGCATGAGACAAGGGCAAAGCCGTTAAAACCCGATCGCAGGGCTGCAAGCCCCGGAGTTTCCCGGAAACGGATCCGTTAAACATCAGATTTTGATTCGTCAACATCACCCCTTTTGGCTGTCCCGTCGTTCCAGTGGTGTAAAGGATAACCGAGACCTCTGAAGGGCAGACCAGCGGGTCATCGGCTCGACCCTCATCTGCTGCTGAAAAAACTAAACCAAGTTCTGCCAATGAGCCTGAACAACAGCGTTGATCCGCTAAGGGCAAGGAGGCATCTGAATGATGGACTCGGCCCACAGGCAGCGCGTGTCTCGAGATCTTTTGACGCTCAGCTTGTGAGAGTCTAGGGCTTAAAATGACTGCCGCCGCAGCCAACCGATTGAGGGCTAAAAATGCAACAACTAACCCCAGACTATTTTCAAGTTCCAGGATCACTCGCTCTCCTGGGACAACGCCTTGGTTAGCCAGCATCTCGGAGAATTCACAGCTCAAGGTTTTAATATCAAGGAAGGAGTAGGAATACCCGCCGACAACAAGGCACGTAGCATCCGGCTGGCGCTTTGACCAATGGTCTAACGCCGCAGCAGGGCTTGAAAACAAGTAGTCTTTGAGCCGACCCACCGGACAACCGAGAACAGCTTCGTCGGCCCGATGAATATCGACCGGCTGCCAACGATACATTGAAGTGCTTCTGCCTAGTACCGAGGGTTACTGCTTCTCAAGGTTAATCAAATACTCAGCAACTTTCAGCATGCCAGATGTCCCTCCGGCACCCCGCGACTCAACTCGATATTTACCATTAACGATGAGGGTAGGAACCCCCGTCGCCCGATAGGCAAGGCCTCGAGCCTCCGCCTGTTGAAGACTGGCTTGAACACCAAAGCTCGTAAAAACCTTACCAAAAGTAATGGCGTCGACCCCCAGCTCTGCGAGAAATTCAGCCATTGCCTTAGGGTTCATAATATTTCTACGCTCAAGGTGCACCGCATTAAAGACCTGGAGGTGCATTTTATCTAAAACATCCATGGCTCGAAGCGTATAGTAGGTTTGCGCAAAAAACCGATAGGTATCATTCCACATTGCTGGCGTTCTTGTGAACGTCACATCCTCTGGAAGCTTGGCGACCCATGCCGCTAG
>CAJYBS010000260.1 GCA_913064795.1 uncultured Gammaproteobacteria bacterium | reverse complement strand
GCGACTGACGACGCGCGGGGGCGTGCTGCGGAGGGGGCCGCGCCGGAGAGCGCTGCCGCGAGCGCAGAGGAATCGAGCGAAACCGACGGTGCCTCAGAGTCTGACGAGGCGTCTGACAAAGCCTCGTAAAGGGGGCGCTCGAAACCCGAGCCGGTTCTAGAGAACTGGCTCGAGTTTCAGGACTCGGTTTGAGGTGAATGGGCAATCAGGTCTGCAACGACACTGGGATCAGCCAGGGTCGATGTGTCACCGAGTTGATCGAGCTCATTTTCCGCAATTTTTCTTAAGATCCGGCGCATGATCTTCCCCGATCGTGTCTTCGGTAGCGCTGGTGCCCATTGCAGAATATCTGGTTTCGCAATGGCGCCAATTTCTGCTCTGATCAAGGCTTCAAGCGCCTGCTTTAGCGCATCGTTACCCTCCACGCCCGCCATCAGCGTAACGTAGGCGTAGATCCCTTGTCCTTTGATGGGATGAGGATAGCCAACGACAGCAGCCTCTGCGACAGCCTCATGTAAGACCAGCGCACTTTCAACTTCAGCGGTGCCCATTCGATGTCCAGAGACGTTGAGAACATCATCGACACGACCGGTGATCCAAAAGTATCCTGCTTCGTCCCTGCGGGCACCATCCCCGGTGAAATAATAGCCTGGATAGGTTGTGTAGTAAGTTTCGATGCAACGCGGGTGATCTCCAAATACCGACCTGATTTGGCTGGGCCATGAGCTTTTGATTGCCAGATTGCCCGATGCTGCGCCTTCTAAGACATTACCATCAGGATCCAGTAACACCGGTTCCACACCGAAAAAAGGCAGTGTTGCGGATCCTGGTTTCATATCGATGGCGCCAGGTAAAGGGGTGATCATGATCCCGCCAGTCTCTGTTTGCCACCAGGTATCAACGATTGGACAGCGCGAGTCACCAACGATTTTGTAGTACCACTCCCAGGCCTCTGGATTGATAGGCTCGCCCACCGAGCCAAGCAGTCTGAGGCTGCTGCGGTCGCATCGTTGGACGTAGTCATCACCTTGCCCCATGAGTGAACGAAGCGCGGTTGGAGCGGTGTAAAAAATGTTGACCTGGTGTTTATCGACGATCTGCCAACAACGAGAAGCATCTGGATAATTGGGGACGCCCTCGAACATCAGGGTTGTAGCACCATTGGCGAGAGGACCGTAGACGATGTAGGTATGTCCTGTCACCCAACCCACATCAGCTGTGCACCAATAGATGTCACCGTCATGGTAATCAAACACATAACGGTGGGTCATAGCAGCATGGAGCAGATAGCCCCCGGTGGTGTGTAAAACCCCTTTCGGTTTCCCGGTGGATCCGGATGTGTAGAGAATAAAGAGCGGGTCTTCGCTATCCATCGGCGTGACGGGGCAATCCTCAGACTGAGTTTCCACAGCATCGTTATACCAAATGTCGCGTTCTGCCTGCATATTGACGTCTGCATTGGCATGACGGACCACTAAGACCGTATGCACGTTAGGGCAGGCTTCGAGTGCTTTGTCTGTGTTTTCCTTGAGCGGGATTGATTTACCGGCTCGCACGCCTTCATCAGCGGTGATGACGGTTTGGCAATCTGAGTCGAGGATGCGATCTTGTAGTGCCTGAGGTGAAAAGCCACCAAAAACCACACTGTGGATAGCGCCGATGCGGGCACAAGCTAACATCGCATAGGCGGCCTCTGGGATCATTGGCATGTAGAGACAGACCCGATCACCCTTGTTAACGCCGCGCTCAATTAGCAGATTGGCTAGCCGACAAATCCGCTGGTGAAGTTCGCGAAAGCTGATGTGGTCTTGCTGAGTGGGGTCATCGCCCTCCCAAATGATCGCAGTTTGATCAGCTCGGCTGGCTAGGTGGCGATCAACGCAGTTGTAACACGCGTTAAGCTGACCCCCTACGAACCAGGCGGCTTCGCCTTGATTGAGATTTGATTCTGTTAACGTATGCCAGGGTTGTGACCAACTGATAAAGTCGTTGGCCATCTTCGGCCAGAAAGACTCCGGTGCCTTGATGGATTCCTGATAGAGGGCCTCGTACTGGTCACGATCCAGATGTGCCCGCATTTTCACGGAGTCTGATGGCGGGTAAATTTTCTCGTCGTTCATGGGCATCTGCTGCTGATTTTGAAGCTACAAGGGTGCCACAATGTGTTGCCCGGTAAAACCTCCTTGGGTTCGATAACGGCGATCATCTTCCGAGATGAGAAACGATTCCGTCAATCAGGAGATGTCATTTTGCTTTCGGTTTGCGCTTGGGTTTTCGTTTTCGGTTGGGGCGTGCCGAGTCGATCATGGTTTGTTTTTGAACGTCATCGGCGGTCTGGAACTCGGTCCACCAATCGCAAAGGGCGCCTAAGGGCTCGCCGCTGTCCCGTCTTAGCAGTAGAAAATCGTACGCTGCTCGAAAACGTTTGTGTGCGAGCATTCTAAAAGGTCGTTTACCTTGCCGTGCCTCAAAACGATCCTGAAGACACCAGATATCCTTTGCTGTACCAGAGAAACGCCTCGGGATCGAGAGTGTGGATTGCTGTTGCGCAACAATCTGATCTCCGGCAGCGACCCAACCATCTGCCCGAGAAAGGCCCTGGTTTTCTATGAGCTGGTTATGGCGCTGCGCGACCGGGTCCCAAAGCAAGGCCGCAAACAAAAAAGCCGGTGTTACGGGTTGCCCGTTTTCAATCCGTCGGTCCGTTGATTCAAGTGCGAGTTCGATCAGGGTTTGATTGGGGCCCGCATCAGCAACGTTTGGAAAAAGCGTTTCGATCAATTGGTAATGTTTCAGTGCTTGATACGTTTTCTTGGCCCTTCCAGCCATCAAGAGTTTGAGCACCTCTTCAAACAAGCGAGCAGGAGGAATTTCCGCCATCAAAGCTGCTTTACTCTGAATGGTTCGCTCCAGCTTTTGACTGATCGAGAAGTCTAGCTTTGCCTTAAATCGAATCGCGCGGAGCATACGAACTGGATCTTCACGGAATCGGGTCGCTGGGTCGCCGATCAAGACCAATCGCTTTTTTTGGAGATCATTGATTCCCAATCCTGTCGGATCGAGCACTTGGTCTTTGCCTGGACAATAATAGAGCGCATTAATGGTGAAGTCTCGGCGCACCGCGTCGTCCTCGAAACTACCAAAAACGTTGTCATTGAGAATGTGGCCAGCTTCTGAAGATTGGTTTTGATCGTGTTGGGCTCTAAATGTTGAAACCTCAATAATCTCTCGCCCGAATCGCACGTGGACGATCTGAAAACGTCGACCGATGATTCGGGAATTTCTGAACAGTCGATGGACCTGTTGCGGTGTTGCGCTGGTTGCGACGTCGAAATCCTTAGGTTGTCGATCGAGTAGCAGATCTCGAACGCAGCCCCCGACCAAGTAAGCTGTAAAGCCGCCTTCCGAGAGCCTTTGGGTCACCTTGAGTGCATTGGTGTTGATGTCGCTTCGATTGAAACCCATCGATTGTGTTGTTTGATGGCTCAAAGCAAGCGCCTTTGGAGGAACGGTGTATGGATAATTAACTCAGACTGCGCGGAGGACGACTTTCCCAAGAAAAAGGGAAAACCGAAGTTTTCCCTTTAAACAAGCATTGTTCTATTTATTATTATTTTTGCGCTTTTGAAGATGGAAACTTTCCAAAGGCGCTGAACTACTATCGCAGGAAGGACCGAAGAATGGAAGGGTGTATTTTATTGGAAGATCGGTCACCTCGAGCGCGAGTCCCGTGCCGCGTGAGCGCTATTGGACCCCGCCTCGATCAATTGACCCATTTTGGTCAGGATTGTGAAGGCTCGAGGTTTTGAGGTCATTGAGCTTGGGGCGTCTTGGGTTCGACGAGAAGCTGCGGCTCATGAGCGGAGAATCTGTGGCCGATTGTCTCCGAGCGGCCCATTAGCTTCGGAATTCGCTCAGGCCGCCAGTGTTTACAGGCGTAATCAAGCAGGCTGTCTAATGAGGAACCAGGAGGTTGTTGCTGATTTAAGAAATCGAGTGCGCGGCGAATGTTGCGAGCAGGGTTTCTCTCATCTAGGGGTAGGGCTTGGGCTTGCTTACTGAGTTTGCGTCCGTCATTCCCAAGCACGACAGGAATATGCAGGAGGGTTGGGGACGGTTTGTCAAAAACAGCGAATAGGGCTTCCTGCAGTGGAGCAGCGTGTAGAAGGTCAGATCGGAAAGAGC
>CAJYBS010000259.1 GCA_913064795.1 uncultured Gammaproteobacteria bacterium | reverse complement strand
TTCCTTATTACCCATACTGTCGGGATCGCCAATCGGGATTGCAAGAATATTGGTTCGAGAGCCACCGAGCAGTTCACAATTGGGATCGACAATGCCAGTTGCAAGCAAGCCGCCAAAACCACCGCCAATGGGTGATGCATTCCAGCGATCGAGCGGCACCACCACGGAAGGCCGGCCCACTGAGGACCAACCGCCTCGAACGCTCTCTGCGTAAGGCCTCAGAGACCATTGCTCACGGTCAGAAATGCGCAGTCGCGTTCGTTTTTGGAATCCTGCCGAAGTCACAAGATTCATCTTTCCATCCATGAGCTCACCGCCCCAGATAAAACCGAAATCCTGCGCGCCATTGGTATCTTGGATATCCTGATGACTGGCTGAAACCTCAAAGCCTGAGAAATCCGCACGAGTGATGTAATTCATGACACCCGCAATCGCGTCAGAGCCATAGG
Source organism: uncultured Gammaproteobacteria bacterium (assembly GCA_913064795.1). Lineage (GTDB taxonomy): Bacteria > Pseudomonadota > Gammaproteobacteria > Pseudomonadales > Azotimanducaceae > UBA9926. Next base: position 3,743 of record CAJYBS010000259.1, on the reverse strand, counting down.
TCGCTGCAGCACCATCACGCAGAACCTCGATTCGGCTCAGCGCCATCGCCGGCATCATGTTGACATCAACCAGCAACTGAGCTTGGGCACCAATCGCACCCGGCGACCAAGTCGTCCGACGACCATTGACCAGAACCAACGAACGGCTAGGCCCCAATCCTCGAATATTAATCGTCGCTCGATCCGCTCCTGCCCCTGCTTGGAACTGGTCAGTTTCTCCGTCAGCGCCCTGACTGAAAGACATATTACGAATCATATCGACAGCACTTGGAGACCCCTCAAGGCGAAGATCTTCTCGCTGAATCGTTGTCACCGGTAGCGGGGCATCTTCGGCTGCGCCCTTAATGAATGAACCGGTCACTACGACCTCTTCGATCTCATCTTCTGCCGTAACCCAGGCCACCTGGCTCAATCCCCCTATCAGAAGGATCAATCCCCCTAAGCTTCTTAGCCGTTTTAATCGGATACCCAACATAAGCAATCCCCTATTTTTTTATTATTCATTCATCCAGATAATTCGACAGTATTCACTGGACGTTCACCTGACCATAACTGTTGATTTTTATGATTGCAAATGCTCAGTTTTGGCCGTCGATGAGGCTCCAACGTCTGAGCAACTGCGAAATTGGCTCGGGCACAGTGCCCTCGGGGTATCTCGATCGCACCAGTGCCAACCCTTGAGCACGTTCGTTCAAAGCCTCTAGCAGCAGCAATGCGGTATAAAAGAAGTCTATATTCTCAGGCGCCAGAGCCACCGCCCGGAGCAATGCGGGCTTACCTTCGCTGTGCCGATTGAGCCGAACCAAGGCTAAGCCTCGACTGTAGTGCAGGATCGAGCTGTCAGCACTGCGTTCTAGCCCCTGATCCAAAGCATCAAGACTCTGTTCCTGTGCATTCAGCCGCCGATAGTGGTCCGATAGATTGAGGTAGGCCCCAACAAAAAAAGGATCAAGCTGGATCGCCATTTTAAATGCCCGCTCGGCCGCCATCGCATCGCCATCAGATATGGCAACTTCGGCTAAGCGCAATCGCCCTTCACCCCGCCAGGCGATTTGCACCAGAGCCTTGCCGGCTTCACTGAGCGGGCTACCGAGATCCGCGCTACCCAAGATAGCCCCAAGATCAACTTGCCCAGCCCGCAGTCTGTCAATTGCCGCTATCCGCACCGCGCGCAGCGGATCTTGGGCCAACGACATCAGCCTTTGTTTTTGCTCGACAGCCCGGGAATCCAAAAGGTCAGCCGCCACCAAGCGCAGGACTGGCTCGAGACTTTGCGCGGCCGCGACCGCGAGTGGCGCCAAATCAGGTGGGCCCAATGCCGCATACTTTCGAAGCATCGAGGCCCTAAGAATCGCCGGGTGCGCATCTTGATTGATCAAAGCCAATACCCGGGCGCCCTGTCGCGGCTGAAGCAGCGTGAGCTGCTGAGCAGCCATGGACGTATTAGACAGCGCTTGCTGTGAGGCCAGGGCGTGCCCTCCTTCCATCAATTCAGCTGCTCCGGCAAGCGCTTTGAACTGCGACCAGCGATCCTCATGACAGGACTGACAAACGTCGTCACTACCCAGCGCCGAAGCCAGGTCGGGATCAGGCACAGCGAAACGATGGTCCCGGCGATCATCGACGCTCATATAAGTCTTTGCAGGCATATGACAACTGACGCATTGGCCTTCGGTCGAATCAACTCGATGCAAATGATGATCAGGCGCGTCGAAAACTTCTGCGGCATGGCAGGTTAAACACAAGGTGTTGCCCTCTGCCTTGACCTGCCCCGAGTGCGGATCATGACAATCCATACACTGCACACCGGCACTGTACATCGCACTTTGAAGAAAGGAACCGTAGACATAGACCTCCTCTTCGATCTGACCATCCGCTTGATAAAACGGTGGAACGACTGCCTCTGGGCGGAACTGATCGAGAAAAGGGCGTGCCGGTGTGAAGCCATCAGTCAGGGGCGCCCGCAAGCTATGACACCCAAAACAAGCCTCCATGGCGCTGGTGTCGCGCTTGGGGCCAGCCCAATGCGCAATCGGCGCGCCAGCAGCGCGCACCCATTGTCCCTGGGTCTGCTCTGATTGCGCTGGGGCTTGCCCATGATCCTTGGTCACCACATGGCATGACTGACAATCGACATTGACAGCATCGAACTGTGTATCAAACCGATTCTCTGCGGGGTTGTAATTACGGCTTAACCCCCTCGAATGACAGTCAGCACACATGCCATTCCAGTTTTGAAGCGGCTGATGCCATTGAAATCTGGACTCCCTCTGATTGCCAAATTCCGCTTCAAGGTGGATCCATTGCTGCCCGCCCTCATCGGCGGGTCGGGTGTCAAAAGCAAAAGGGGCGACCTGCAACCGATCTTCACCGAGGTCAATGAGAAACTGCTGGAGCGGGTCGTGACCAAAAGTGTATCGAACCCTGTGATCCGTAAACCGTGCCTCATTTTGAGCAGTATCTTTGAGCCCAATAACGAACGGCGCTGCACCCTTCCCCATTTGCGATTCGATCACCGCCGGACTGGAGTCTGTGGTCGACTCTGGGGAACCTCGCTTGAATTGCCCAAAAAGCCCATCAAAATTAGTTTCCTCGCCGGAAAATGGCGCTTTTACAGCCTCTGGTGACGCCAGCCGCATCGACCATGCATGATCGGAATGCGACCAGGCCTCGGTCTCATTGGCATGGCATTTCGCGCAGTCCTGCGCCGAGACGGCCTCAGCAGAGCGCACAAGGCTGGCTGGACCCAGGGCAAGCAGACCGCTGATCAAGAGGGACCTCATCATCGGTGGGGTCATCGTATAAAAAAATATTCTCGACAAGCCGGAAACACTTTTATAATCGCTGATACTGCTATGCATCCGTTGCTTGATCCAATCCAGGACAATGGACTGAGTCAACCCCCGTCGATAGGCCGACCCTCCGGCAACCCTCAAGCAAGTTGCGGCACTCCCAACATCAAAACTGTCATGATCTTTGCTCCGTGCCTCCCATGCAACGCTATCAACCTCCGTATCGATACAGGCTTTTTCTTTTAAGCTTTTATCATTGGTTGTTGTCATAAGCTGCTGACATAGGCTGTTTAAGAACATCTGTTCTAACTGTCGAACATTCAAACCTGTTCTGAATTCAAAACCGTCTAGACCAAGCACCGGGAATTAAGCCCCATCTTAGGCCGACTGTAAAATCATTCTCGGTTTTAGGCTACTCAGCCCAAGCAGACTTGCTACGCCACCGAAAATTCGCACTGGAATGGGCCTGCGCTAATGCGATCAAATCCCTGGATAAAATGGCCAAATGGCCAGGTGTGCGCCCCTAGACCTTTTTAACACCACCCTAACGATTGCACGCCTCACAAACTGCTGCACTGTCGACCAAGGGATGAGTGAAAGGCAGACCCATTTAAAATTCATCTCACTGCGTTACACTGGAGACAACTACACTACAGAAAAACATCTTTTGAGGGCCTCATGACCTTACAGCTTCGACAAATTTGTCTTGTTGCGGAACACCTTGAACCGGTTATTGATGACTTGACTCAGATCTTCGGTATTCAGAGATGCTACGTCGACCCTGGGGTTGCTGCCTTCGGACTGGAAAACACCTTGATGCCCCTTGGTCGCAACTTTTTAGAGGTCGTCGCGCCGGTAAAACCCAATACCGCAGCTGGCCGCTACCTCGAGCGTCGATCGGGTAATGGCGGTTATATGGGCATGACCCAAACCGACAGCAAAGCGACCCAA
>CAJYBS010000258.1 GCA_913064795.1 uncultured Gammaproteobacteria bacterium | reverse complement strand
CTCTCTGTTTTTTCTTCTTAAGGTCTAGGATTTTCAACAAAAAAAAGGGCGCAAAGCGCCCTTTCAATCATCATTGTTACACCAACGATCAGAATCCTTTTCCGATCGAGAAAACAATCGCTTCGGCTTCCCCACCCTCTTGGTCACCTAGCTCATCGGTCAAAATGTAAGAAACGCCGACATCAAACTCCGAGATCGAAGTTCCGTACCCGAACTCGAAATAGTCACCATCAAAGTCTTTGCCGAAAGTTCCATAGGTTCCATAAAGACCTGAATCAGTCGCAAAGCCAATTTCCAAGAAGTCATAGTCTTCTTCTGCACCAAAGCCATCCCACTGCCCGCTGGAATAACCCAAACTGAACATGCCGTACCCAAGGCCCAGATTGACCTCTTGGTACGTGTCGTCAAAATCGCCCGTATAGTAGTAGCCGGTAAACCCTAGGCTCGCCGAAAAACCAGCATCTGTCTCGATTCCGTAGCCGCCATAGAGATCTACTTCTAAACCATCACCCACATCCGCCGACCATGCTCCCAGATAGAGTCCATTTTGCTCGAAGTCAATCCCAGCACTGGCACTCGATGACTTTTGAAAGATTCCGCGATAATAATATTCGCTGACAAAACCAACGTTGTAGGACACTTCCGCAGAAGCCTGGGTCGTCACTAGGGCACTCATTGCAATCACACTGCTTAAGGCCAACCGTGCTAAGTTTTTCATCAATTTTCTCCATTTGTATGAACGTTTTAGAATTTCCGCCCGAACTCATCAGGCGGTCTGCTCGCACGGCCACTTACGCGCTCGCTTCACTGCCTAGGGAGCAAACACTGGGCCAACTTTTTTAGCGCTTAAAAACAGGCAATTTTGGCACAGGCGCCCTGTTTTAATCGGTAACATCTAGGATCCGTGCACTGATATGACTCATTCTCTTGGTCATGCCCCACAATGGCGCACGGCGCACAGTGTCATTGATTCTTCGTTGTTGTCCTGAGACTTTCAAACCTTCGACTAACTGATACACTCAGAACCTCCTAAAACCGATAGAGGATATTGTCATGTTGATCCTGCACCACGCCCCCAATTCACGAGCGGGTCGAATCGTCTGGCTTCTTGAGGAACTCGGCCTAGACTATTCACTGAACGCAATGAAATTCCATCCATCGGACCTTAAGTCTGATGCCCACAGGGCGCGTCACCCCTTGGGTAGAATCCCGGTCTTGGAGGACGGTCCTCTGACCCTTTGGGAATCCGGCGCGATTGTTGAGTACATCATTGAGCGGCACACCGACGGACAGCTCAAACCCAAACCCGATGATTCTGCCTATCCTAAATATCTACAGTGGTTTCACTATTGCGAAGGCATGGTGATGCCCCCGGTTAACACCATTGTTGTGCAAACCGTTTTACTGCCCCCCGAACGACGGAACGAAGAAGCCCTGGCGCAGGCTCAAAAACTTCTCACTAGAGCCCTTGCGCCTGTTGACGAACACTTAGCCACTCATGACTTTCTTGCTGGCGACTTTTCCGGTGCCGACATCATGCTGGGACATGCCTGCTTTATGTCGAACCGCCTGGAATGCGTACCTGAGACCTATAGTGCATTAAAAGCTTACATTGCACGCTTGGAAGCCCGACCCGCCTTTAACAAAGGGATTTCAACCTGAGCCAGGATCGAGCTCAAAAACGCGCTTTTTTTAACACCGAGGACCTGCGCTTATGAAGCCTAGCCTTTACCCTGCGGACCATCCCGCCATTGTCATGGCAGGCACCCAGCAGACTCTGAGTTTTGGCGAGCTTGAAACCTTTTCAAATCAGTTCGCCCACTTGATGCGGAGCCTAGGTCTAAAATCAGGCGATGGGATCGCCCTCTGCCTAGAAAATCATCCGTATTTTCTGCCTGTTTGCTGGGGCGCACAGCGCGCTGGGCTTTATTTTACGGCAATCAGCTATCGCCTGTCGGCGAGCGAAGTCCAATATATCGTGAATGATTGTGGCGCAAAGGTGCTGATCACTTCGGCGCATCTTGAAACGACCTTCAATGCGCTGCTGCCTACCCTAAATCCCCGGCCAGTGTGTTTCATGCTTGATTGCGAGCACCCCGACGCCGGTCTACTCGGTGATGCCCTGGCTGACCAACCCAGCACACCGATTGAAGACGAAGCCTACGGGCAAAGCCTGCTCTATAGCAGCGGTACAACCGGACGTCCAAAGGGCGTCAAGAAACCTCTATCACAAGAGCCATTTGGTGATGAGACCGCTGTATTTAAAGCAGCCCGAATGCGCTACCACTTTGGCACCGAAACCCGTTATCTGTCCCCGGCACCCCTCTACCATGCTGCGCCGCTTGGATTCACCATGAATGTGTTGCGCTACGGTGGCACCGTTGTCGTCATGCCAACCTTTGACCCAGAGACAGCCCTCAGTCTGCTCGAAACGTATCAAATCACCCACGCGCAATGGGTACCGACGATGTTCGTCAGACTGCTTAAGCTGGATCCATCGATCCGACAAGCCTACCATTTCCCTTCACTGAAATACGCGATCCACGCCGCAGCGCCCTGTCCCATCAGCATCAAAGAGCAAATGATAGACTGGTGGGGCAATATCATCTTTGAATACTATGCTGGCACTGAGGGCAACGGATCAACCTTCATCACCTCCGAGGAATGGCTAGCGCATCGAGGGTCCGTCGGAAGGCCTGCCAACGACTGCAAAGTCCATATCCTTGATGATGCAGGTCAACCATTACCCCCCTTTGAGCATGGCGGCGTCTACTTTGAGGGCGGCGGTCGTTTTGAATATCTCAATGATCCTGACAAAACCGCTGACTCGCAATCAGTGCAGGGCTTTTCGACTTTGGGGGATATTGGCTACCTGGACGATGAGGGCTATCTTTATCTCACCGATCGCAAGTCATTTATGATTATCTCTGGAGGCGTCAACATCTACCCCCAGGAAGCCGAAAACATCCTAATCACCCACCCCAAGGTTGCCGATGTTGCTGTCTTTGGGATCCCAAACGAGGAGTTCGGAGAAGAGGTCAAAGCCGTCGTTCAGCCCGTTGATATCGAACAATCAGGTCCAACCCTTGAGGCCGAACTGATCGCTTACGCGCGTTCAAACATTGCGCACCTGAAGTGCCCCAAGAGCATCGACTTTCTAGAGGAATTACCTCGGCATCCCACAGGGAAACTGTATAAGCGATTACTCAAAGACACCTACTGGCAGAAAAACTAATGGCCCAAGCATTCGAAGGCATCCGAATTATAGATTTCACCCAAGTTTTCGCCGGCCCTTATGCCGTGATGCAATTGGCCTTGCTGGGTGCAGAGGTCATAAAGATTGAGCAACCCGGTACTGGTGATCAAACCCGCGGGTTGATGAACGCGAGCGACGATTTATCTCTTTCACCCTCTTTTTTAACCATGAACGTCAATAAGCGCAGTCTTACCCTGAACTTAAAGACCCCCGAGGGGATTGATATTGTTAAACAACTGGTCGCCTCAGCCGACGTCGTGGTCGAGAATTTTAAAGCAGGCACGATGAACCGAATGGGGCTGGGCTGGGCTGCACTCAAAGCGCTCAAACCCGATCTCATTTATTGCGCGATTTCTGGTTACGGACAAACCGGACCGAAAGCCGGCGAGGCCGCTTATGATGGTGCGATTCAAGCCGCATCCGGGATGATGTCCCAGAACGGCCACCCCAGCACAGGTCCGACTCGCACAGGCTATATGCCGGTGGATATGAGTACGGCTTTAAACAGCGCGTTCTCGATCTCAGCGGCCTTGTATAGACGCAGTGTAACTGGCGCCGGTCAGTTCATTGATATGTCGATGCTGGATACGGCCATGGTCTTGCAAGCCGCTCAGCTCAGCAACTACCTGAATCAAAATCAACTCAATCCGCTCCAAGGAAATGCGTCGCCAACGAAACAGCCTACGGCAAACGTCTTTCCAACAGCCGACGGCTTTATTCAGATCACGGCGCTTCGGCAAAATCAAGTTAAACAGCTGTTTACGGCACTGTCCTGCGAGTCATTGCTCGACGACCCTCGGTTTGCCTCGCCAAAGCAACGTGCAGAGCATCCAGCCCCGATTTCTGCCGCTCTCGCAGAGAAACTCAAGACCCAAACCACAGCACACTGGATGCAGATTCTACCCAAAAGCGGTGTGCCGACCGCGGAAGTGAGGGCTTTACCCGAGGTGC
>CAJYBS010000257.1 GCA_913064795.1 uncultured Gammaproteobacteria bacterium | reverse complement strand
GATCGTCTGCCTCTCGAACCTCCTTGACAAAAGCGCCAATAACGGTATGGCAAAAAATACCCCGGGCAGCTTTGCTGCAGCGCCCCAGAACATATTCTCAGACGTCATCTCAAATACGTATATCATCGCGTAATTTGCTACCACACCGATAATGCCGAGTCCCACATAAATGGTGAGCATGCTAAGACAAACAGCCAGATAGTTTCGGTTGCGCAACAAGATCGACAACTCACCCATGTACTGCGAGAAGGTGAATCCCTTCCGATCATCCATGTCGTGAAGAAAAGGTATTTGATCCATGGTTCCAAGCGCACAAACGATAATTGAAAATAAGATCGTTACTGAGCCGATAGCTGCCAACAGGAAATATCTCGCCTCGTTCAGCAGACCATTCTCAAACTCGGGTGTAGTTGGAAAGAGCGCATAGTACATTAATCCGGTTGTTATCATCACAAGGATCATCTGTGCGACCGAGTTGTATCCAAAAATGGAGGTTCGCTCGTCATAATCATCCGTAAGCTCGGCACCCAGAGCATCATGAGGGATGAGATAGAAGGTCTGCCCCAACCGCAAAAGCATGAGAAAACCCGTCAGCCAGACGAATAAAGCTATCTCGCTAAGCCCGTCTGCAGGCTGATAGAGGAAGTAAAAAGCAATCGCCATGGGTAAGGCAGACGCAAACATGAAGGGGTGCCGCCTGCCCCACTGACTCCTGAAGCGGTCTGAAAGCGTGCCTATCAGCGGATCGGAAACGGCATCAAAAATACTGACGATCAAAAATGCTGTCCCGCAAAGCGATGGGGCAACACCAAGAACCTGGTTATAGAATAGAATAGTGGTTAAACCGCCCGCGGTGACCACAGCCTCCTGCAGCGTCCCCGAGGCGAAAAGCAACTTAGTTCGCGTGGATATTTTTCTTCTGCGATCCGAAGGACTTTTCTGGCTCACCTTACTGTTCGCCGAGAGAGAACCCAAAAGCCAACCCAAAAAACGTCCCCACGGTAAAATTGGCTTTTCGGGGTTTTCAGTCCTGCTTTTAACGTCCTGAGAATCACCTTCCATGAAAAATCGGTTCTCGTTTTTCCATGAACGCCTTGGCTGCATTCTTGTGATCCTCAGTTTGCGCTAGGTGCACATGATGGGTCGCTTCCAAGTCGAGGCAATCGTCTACATCCCCTGACGCAATGGCTCTAGCAAAATTCTCCTTCATGTACTGATAGGCGATCGTAGGACCATTTGCTAGTCGATCGGTGATTTCCCTGGTCTTGGCCAAGAGCTCCTCTGGCTCTACAACCCAATTTGTTAGCCCCATGCCGAGCGCCTCTTCAGCCGAAATTCTCTCTGATAGGAAATAAAGCTCTCGAGCTTTAGCAGTCCCGACCAAGTTTGATAGGAAAAGGGTGCCACCATAATCGCCCGAGAATCCAATTCGGGCAAACGCCGTTGTCAAAATTGCTTTGCTGGACATAATTCTTAGGTCACATGCCAAAGCAAGGCCTAAGCCTGCCCCGGCAGCAGCACCAGGGAGCACAGCGACAGTAGGTTTTGGCATCTTATATAGCCTACCTGAGGTGGCTCTCTGATTAATACGCTGTCGATTAATCGATTGGTCGATTGTCGGTTTTTTACCATCTGCTGAGGGGGCCGCCATTCCCTTAACATCACCGCCGGCGCAGAAACCCTTTCCGGCCCCGGTCAAAACTACACATCGAACCTCATTATTGGATTCAGCCAAAGCGAGTTGCTCCGCCAATGCGTTACACATCTCTCTGGACATCGCGTTGCGAGCCTCGGGACGATTGAGCGTTAAAGTCAGAACGCTATCCTCGAAGGATGCGAGCAAGTGGTCTGTTCCGGTATCAAGAATTTCTGCGGACATATTTCCCTCTTTTTTAGTGGGTGAGTTTTTAGTTAGTATATCGGCTATTTTTCTCGACCTGTGCCAGTTGCTTATGAAATGCACCCATTTTCTGAAGGGTTAATATGGATGCCGCAAACTGACACCGTATCACCATGTCGTTCAAGACCAAGTCTTTCTGCCGCCGAATAAAAAGCATTCTGATCAATGATCTCGAGGTCTATCGCGCTGAGCCCGGGGCCGCGGTCGTCGCTGACGGCCACAAAGCGCACCTCGCTTCGCGCAAATTTGATCCGAGGTATATTAGCGGCATCCTCAACGGAAATGCCATAGGCTTTGGCCCAACTTTCTGCGACCTTCGTTACATTGTCACATTGAATTTCCGCTGCCCGAATATCGCCGACGTGACGAGCGACCCTTTGATCCCAGTCAATGCCTGCCCAGTACCAGGCCTCTGGAGGCTTCATCTGATCAATGGAAGCGATCGCTCCTGGCACATCACGCGGATGAAGATGAATGGCAGCCGCCCGCCCGGTATCAGCCGAGAATACGGTTCGGATTTCAGTCTCTAAAAGCCGCTGCTTTTCCGCTTCTAGGTCATCAACCTGCACGATCACCATGTAACCGCCATCCCCCTTGCGTTTTTCCAGAAGACGTCCTGCTGTCGTTCCCTCCTGAATGGGAGAGACCACCTCCAAGAACGTATCGCCCAGTGTCATGACCACATTCTGCAAACCAAACTGGTCAATTTTTGGATCTATATGCCCGTCGTCGAGGCCTAAGAGATCAAACAACGTGTCTCGGATAGGCGGAAAGTTCTCCGCAACCAGTGCTATTTGGCGTAATCTCATGACATATTTCCCTCTGTACAAACCAATCGTTATTGGGCATTGTTCTATCAAATTGATTCTTATGTCAATAAGTCATCCGTTTCAAAGATGCCACATAACTTTAGGAACTAGAATATGAACGGAGCAGAGGCGCTTATCCAGACGCTGACAGACAGCGGAGTAAAGGTATGCTTCGCTAACCCAGGAACATCTGAGATGCAATTAGTCGCCGCAATCGACAAGCAAAAGGGGATGCGAGCCATACTAGGTCTTTTTGAGGGAGTGGTTACAGGCGCTGCAGACGGCTACGGGCGAATGACTGACAAACCGTCTGCAACCCTATTACACCTTGGCCCAGGCTTGGCCAATGGATTAGCAAATCTTCATAATGCGAAGCGAGCACGGACCCCCATGATAAATATCGTTGGAGATCATGCCGTCGAGCACCTTAAACACGATGCGCCGCTGACCTCAGATATCGTTGGGCTTGCCCAACCCATGTCAAACTGGGTTCGCACATCTCAATCGCCGTCTGATCTGGCCAAGGCCGGGTCAGAAGCAGCAGCAATATCTCAAACCTATCCCGGCAAAATTACAACGATCATCGCGCCGGGGGACCACGCTTGGACTGATGGCGCTGAAACAGCCATTATTAAAAATATTCCGGACACCCCAAAAGCAAACCAAAACACGATTACCGAAGCTGCTGAAATTCTTAGTTTAGCAGGACCCTCTGCCATTTTTCTTGGCGGAAGAGCTCTTCGCGAAGGAGCTCTTTTTCAGGCAGGGAGGGTTGCTGCCAAGACGGGGGCGCGAATCATTTGTGAGACACTCCCTGCACGGTTGCAGAGAGGGATCGGTCGTGTAGCCGTGGAGAGACTGCCCTATTTTGCTGAAATGGCGGTGGAGCATCTCGAGGGCCTCAAAAAGATAATTTGTGTTGGAGTGAAGCCCCCCGTTTCATTCTTTGCATACCCCGACAAGCCTAGTTGGCTATCTCCTGAGGACGCAACACTAATTGAACTGGCAGATCTTCATACCGATGCAGAGGATGCGCTGGTTCGCCTTGCAGAAGCCATTTATGCCCCCAAAAAACCCGCAAATGTTCAAGAGGCAACCCAAGTTTCGTTCGAACATGGTAAGTTAACACGAGAGTCTTTGGGCATCATCATCTCTCAACTTCTTCCTGAGAACGCAATCGTTTCAGATGAATCTGGCACAAGCGGTGGAGCTCTATTCAGGCACACAGCTAGCTCTCCTCAGCACGACTGGTTGATCCAAACGGGCGGCGCCATAGGTCAAGGTCTCCCTGTGGCAGTGGGGGCCGCCGTTGCATGCCCGACTCGGAAAGTTTTGGCCCTTCAGGCTGACGGCTCAGGAATGTACACCCTTCAGGCGCTTTGGACGATGGCCAGAGAAAACTTAGACGTGACCACTGTAATCATGAAAAACAACAGCTATGGTATTCTAAATATTGAGCTGGGTCGCGTAGGAGTAACAAACCCGGGGCCTAAAGCGCT
>CAJYBS010000256.1 GCA_913064795.1 uncultured Gammaproteobacteria bacterium | reverse complement strand
CCGCCATCGATCAGTAGCCCGGCGTAGACCACTCCCGCGACCAGCGGCAATCGCCCCAAGGGCCGTCCTTGGTGCCTTCGCCACACGCTCAACTCAATGACAGCAACCACAAGCAGCCAGAGCAAGGCGTCCTGAAAATCGAACCATGCATGCCAACCCGCCAGCTGATAACCCGCCTCATCACTGACGACATTGGGTTCGAGATAATAGTCGAGGGCGTTGCTCTCAAAAGCTTTACAATTGTCCGAATCGATCAACGTATAGCTTAGGTTGTAGCTATAAAAAACCTCACTGTCGATCAATGCGCAGGACGATGGCGCATCGGGTTCGGGCGTTACTTGAAGGTACTGGTAGCCTGCGGTCACGTTAACCACGATGGTATGAGCGAGCAAAAAATAACAAAGCCAGCGAAAAACCCGCAACCCGGACCGCACCGTCAGAAATGAACCAGAGCGAGCCGACAACCAAAAAGTTTCAATCTCAAAAGCCAGGATCAACCCCAACCAACCAATCTCATCGATCGTGGTCTTAAACAATCCCGACCACTGCAGCCAGGAACTTTCAATGCTGAGGAGCAATTGGGCATTGCCCCACTCATCGATAAAATAGAGCACTGAATTAAACAGTAACAAACCATAGACCAAAGGCTTGAGCCAAGGGCTCTGAACGAGTCTCCAAAAACTCGGCAAGCCCACTTGTATCAGCGTCTGTCGAAACATCATCGCCCCATTCTACTGGGTTAGAAAGAGAACCCAAGCACTCTTACTGTGTGGTTGACCCTATCAACTTAATGGAATGATAAAGGACCGACAGAGATGTACCCGATCAATAGTAGAATGCTGACGTCAGAGGAAGAACCGGGAACACGGCTCAGCCCTCCGCTGATGATCGGCCTATTTTTACATCTCGGCGAAAAAATCGCATACTGGTTTTCACCGCGTTGAAGGCGTCTCTTCACCATGCCAATTTCTTCCAAAGACACACCGCCCCCAAACGAAAATATCGCGTCAAAACAGACCTACCCTGAGGATCAAATCCATTCCAGCTTAACCGCCAATCACTATTTGAGCGCTGATATTTATCAAAAGGAATTAGCCAGAATCTGGCGACGCCATTGGATCTATGTGGGACGTGCGGATGAACTCAAGAGCCCTGGAGACTTCAAAGTATTGCGAATTGCCGAACGCGAAATACTCTTGGTGTTAGACCGCTCGCATAAGATTGGGGCTTTTTATAATGCCTGCAGCCATCGAGGCTCAGTGCTCTGCGAAGCAGAATCAGGGCAGCTTAAATCCGGCAGAATCATTTGCCCCTACCACCAATGGTCTTATGGCCTGACTGGCGAGCTTCTGTCGACACCCAGAATCGAGCTTGGCTCCCAGGCCACCTCGCTCGGTCTCGATAGAGTCTTGCTGACAGAATGGGCAGGAAACCTCTACTTAAACCTCGATCAAACCTCTGATTTAACGATCTCTGACGCAATGATTCCAGGCCCAACAACACTCAACAACTGGCCCCTATCAACATTAAAGGTGCGCCACCGGATGCAGTTTGACATTCGATGTAATTGGAAGATTTTCTGGGAGAACTATCTTGAATGCTACCATTGCCCGGGGATTCATCCCGAGCTATGCAGAATTGTGCCGCTGTATCAGGCGGGGCTCGCCACCGATCACCTTAAGTCAGGGTTTAAAGGCGAGGACCGCGTCGCAAGCGGCGTAGAATCCTGGACCGAAACCGGGCGCGCCATTGCACCGACCTTAGAGGGACTCTCTAAAGCTGAAGTTAAGGCTGGTCACACCTTCTTAGAGATCTACCCCAATCAGTATATCGTTGCGCATCCAGACTATGTCCGCCAAGTCTCCATTCTCCCTAGCGCGCCAGGGGTCACACGGGTGACCGCGGAATGGCTCTTCGCACCGGATGTTTTGGAAAACCCGTCCTTTGACCCTGCGCCAGCCATCGAATTTTGTGAGCGCCTACTGCATCAAGACGCTCGAGTGAGCGAACTCAATCAACGGGGCCTTGCGGCCAAGCCGCACCATCAGGGGGTGCTCATTGATCTAGAATCCGATGTTTGGGATTTTCATGAATATTATCGAACTTGGATGAAGGATACAGACGCCGATTGATTAACCCCTTAAAAGCCGACGTTGCCGTTTGGCATCGCGGGATAATCGCCAACCGTCGGGCCAGATCTTGAGACCGAATCAATGGCCTCCTCCATTCGTGCAAGACCTGCTTTTAAGACCTCTGGCGCCATAGTCAGCGCTGGGTAGAGTCTGACCTGGGGCTCGAAGTCGCAAAGCGCCCATACCCCTCGTCTCAACATCTCATCCCGCACAGAGCGGGCTAGCAAAACACCCGTCTCCTCGTCTTCGCCAAACCCGACGCCAAGGAGCAAGCCAAGACCGCGAACCTCGGAGACAATGTCATATTGGGCAGCCCAATCCGACATCGTTACCTCTGCGATTTCGCCCAATGTCTGGGCATGGCTCATGACATCGTCCCGGGCAATGATCTCTAGGGTTTTGAGCGCTGCGGCGCAGCCAGCCGGCGTCCCAGCAAAGGTGCTCCCGCCGGTTGCCCGAGGATTGTCTCCTAGAATGTCATCACGCGCAGCAAACCCGGCAAAAGCCTCGATACCGCCGGACAAATGTTTACCCACCACCATCAAATCGGGCGTAACGCCAGCATGCTCAACGGCCCAGAATCGGCCCGTCCGACCCACCCCCGTCAGCACCTCATCGGCAATCATCAACCAATCCTGACGGTCACAAATAGCCCGTATGCCTTGAAGGAAGGCTGGATCGGGAATCCAATTACCGCCCTCTGCAAGTGCGGGTTCAATCAGAACCGCCGCAATATTATCCGAGGCCATCACTTGCTGCGGGATATAATGCTCTAGATACCAAAAACAATGCGCCTGATATTGAGCATGGCTTACACCTGGAGGTAAGCCGATTGAAACGGGAAACAATCCCAGAGTCACGCCACCCCACCAGGCCTCGAGTCCAACATAATTGTCGCTGTTGTAGGCGCTGATCAATTTAGTGCCCAAACCCTCACCATGAAAGCTCGATGCAAACGCGATGATGGTCCTGCGCCCAGTGTGACACAGCGCAGCATGAACAGCCGATTCCACAGCTTCGGTTCCAGAGACTTCGAAGCTAAACCGTGGCAGGGCCCGCCCTGGCATTGTTTCGGCAAGTGCCTCCGCCACAGGAACCCGGAGCGGATGCTCCCAGTGGAACCCGTAACGCCTTTGGGCTGCCTGAACGACCTCTAAAATCTCTGGGTGGCAGTTCCCGAGCGGATTCGTGGCCCAACCATTTTGAAAATCGATGATCTCACGGCCTTCAAGATCATAAACAAAGTCACCTTCTGCACGATCGATAATCAGCTGCATCGGTGGCTTAAAACCTAGCTCTACGCTCTTTTTCGCGCGAATCGCATACCCTTGCCCCCCTCGAAACCGTGGCATGCCGCGTTCGAGCAGGGTCTGTGTCGTGGGTCCAATGTCATTTTGCATGACTGGCTCCTAGAAACTTTCGTCAGTGCAGGGATATCGGCGGGAGAGCTCAATCGCGGCGGCTTCAATGCCGGCACGGAACTTCTCAACCAGTTCGTCGATTTGAGCCCGTGTGATGATCAGCGGTGGTGAAATCACGCAAACGTTAATCAGAGGCCGTACAATCAGACCCCGGGCATAACAGCACTCATCAACCAAATCTCCGAGCGCATAATCTTGATCCAGTGCACTCCCACTCAAAAGGTCTGCCGGCGGCATCAGATCAATGGCCGCCATCAATCCCTGGCCCCGAACTTCTCGCACCAGGGGTAGCGCCGTAAGGGTATTGAGTTGCTCCAGAAAATAGCCTGAGACCCCTCGAACATGTTCGAGAATCTGCTCACGCTCGATAATCTCCCAGACTGCAAGCGCCGCTGAGCAGGACACCGGGTTGGCCGACCAGGTGTACCCGGTGGAAAAAATATTGCCGTTGGCGGCAGGTCCTGAAACCTGGTTGAGCAAACCCTCAGAGACCACAAAGCCACCTAGAGGCAGGTATCCTGACGTCACGCCTTTGGCGAAGATGATCATATCAGGGACAACGCCAAAGACAGGCTCAGATGCGAACCAGTGCCCAAGTCGACCAAAACCTGTTACCACTTCATCGGCGATGTAGAGGATCCCATAACTTCGGACCACCGCAGC
>CAJYBS010000255.1 GCA_913064795.1 uncultured Gammaproteobacteria bacterium | reverse complement strand
CGCGCGCAGGTTTTAAGGGGCGGTTTTGCGCTGCCACCGAACCAAACAGGAATCGGCGCTGTGGGACGCGGATTGATGCCCGCAGCGTCGACCCGGTGGAATCGACCCTCAAAAGAGAACACATCCTCGTTCCAGAACCTTTTCAGCAGCTCGATCTGCTCAGCTTGACGCGCCCCCCGGTGTTCGAAGGGAATCCCCAAAGCTTCATATTCGATTTTGTTCCAACCTGTACCTGCACCGAGCCTGAATCGATTGCCTGATAAAATTTGTAGCTCTGCGGCTTGTTTTGCGACTAAGGCTGTCTGGCGCTGGGGCAAAATCATGACCGTGGTCACTAATTCGATTGTTTTGGTGATCCCTGCGATAAAGCTCAAAAACGTCAGTGGCTCGTGAAAAGCCACATTGCTATCGTACATTCCCCGCCAACCTCCAGGGCGATCTGGGTCAGCGCCGAGCACGTGGTCATAAACCAGTAAATGGTCCGCACCTAAATCTTCAATGCCAAGAGCAAAATCGCGAATTTTCGCTGGATCCGACCCAATTTCATTATGAGGAAGTACGACCCCTAATTTCATACATTCAATCCTTTTAACCAAAAGTTAATTCTAACGAAAGCCGTTAGCATTTGCGCGTCGGCTTAATGATCATCCAAATGACTTAAGCGCTTTCTAGGCCCTCTAACTCCTCCTGCTTAGGATTCTGCCAAAAGCTATTAAGAGCTTCGGTAATCTCTTGCGCATTTGAGACCACCTGCGGGGCCCAGTGCTCTGGCAGCAGGTCCAAGTTGCGAGACTGGCAAAAACGCGGATCTACCAAGATGACGACGCCCCGGTCATACTCACTTCGGACAACACGACCTGCAGTTTGAATGACGCGCTGAAGTGCGGGAAATCGGTACGCATAATCGTAACTGTCCATTGCCGCTAGAGCTTCATTGTCACTACCCGGGACACCCTCTGCGAGCCTCAGGGCTAAATCATCATACCGGATCGATCTTGGTGCCAGGCCCAAACTCACAATCACTGCGCCGCGCAATCTGAGACCCTTGAGATCGATACCTTCTGAAAACTTTCCGCCAATGACTGCAAATCCAGTGATTCTCGAATCTGCTGTGAAACTATCAATAAACGCTTTGCTTTCTGAATCGCTCATATCGACGGTTTGACGCAAAACTCGTTCATCACACGCACACGGGTGATAGCGAGACGCAATCAGGTCAAGGTACTCATACGAGGGTAAATAAATCAGGTAATTGCCGGGCTGAGATTGGGTGAGCTGCGCCAACAATTCCACCAACGCCTGCGCTGATTGCTTTCTATTTTCAAAATCAACCCGCATATATTTTGCAATCAAAGTTAGCTGGTTTTTAGCCGGAAAAGGCGACGGTAATCGTAACCAGTGAGCATGCTCAGTTAAGCCTAAGAATTCCGAAAAATAGACTTTTGGCGCTAAGGTCGCTGAAAACCCCACGACGCTTTGGACGTAATCATAGCCAACTTTAAGTTGAGCGCCTGGGTGCATGCAGTTGAGTTGAACCGATCGTAGACCTTCT
The DNA here is from genome assembly GCA_913064795.1 of uncultured Gammaproteobacteria bacterium. GTDB lineage: Bacteria > Pseudomonadota > Gammaproteobacteria > Pseudomonadales > Azotimanducaceae > UBA9926. Next base: position 2,675 of record CAJYBS010000255.1, on the reverse strand, counting down.
GACGCTGAGAGGGTCAGGCAGTAATCCTCATTGATTTTTTCTGCAACTTGTAGGAATTGATACGCTTCAAAGAAAACGTCCATCAGCGGTTTGGAAGTCCCTTGCCCTAGTTCAATATCTTCAATCAATCCAAGGAAATTCTGGGTCCGCTTGAGAAGCGGCTTGAGCTCAGCGTGTTCGATCTTAGCCTCCCGGCGGTCTTCTCCTCGCTCACGATAGAGCTTAAGCAGTGCCGCGTTCATCTGTTTGAGGGCTTTGGCGATCGAAGGTCTTTCGATTTTAAGTTGTTTAATAGCACTCAAGATCTGAACTTGCGTTAGGCCAGCAGAAAACATCGATCGACCTCGATCGACAAGGTTATGGGCTTCATCGAGTAAAACACTGTAGGGACTGGCCCTGCTACCATCAAAAAATCGCTTTAATCGGCTCGAAGGGCTAAATAGATAATTGTAATCCCCAACGATGACATCGGCTTCGACAGCCGTGTCGAGGCTCAACTCGAATGGACAGATCATTTTGGATGTAGCCAGGGCTTCAATCCGCGTTCGATCCCAATGCCCTGATTGCTCTCGGATTAAAGCTAGGGCATCGGGTAATCGGTCAAAATAACCCCTTGCATACTGGCAATACTCAGGGTCGCAGGGTAACTCCGGATTAAAACAAGTCTTAGCTTTAGCGGTGATGACGACGGACCTCAGTGGGAGGCCGCTACGATGAATCAGTTCAAGTGCAGTTTCAGCACTACTCTGGCCAGCGGTTTTAGCCGAAAGGTAAAAGATTTTATCGCAGCCATTCGCTGGTAACGCCTTGAGCGCTGGGAACAAAACAGCCATTGACTTACCCAGGCCTGTGGGCGCCTGCACCATTAAGCGAGCCCGTCGGACAACATTACGATAAGCGGATTCGGCGAGCAGGCGTTGTCCGGGCCTGAAGTCTTCAAAGGGGAATTCGAAATTAGTCAGGGCTTGATTACGCCTGACAAACCAGTCGGACCGCTGCTTGAACCACTCGATGATAGGTTCGATAATCTCGTCGAACGCAATTTGGAGCGCTTCAGCACTCAACTCCTCACAAACAGCGGATTCTTCAAGGCTTTCTGGGTGTACATAGGTTCGTTGTACACGAAGCTTGGGGTATCCCAGAGATTGACAGAGCATATGACCGTAAATAGCGACCTGATTCTTGTGCTGCTGGATAACCCCAGCGGGAATTTGCGCCGGAGTGAGCCGAGTCGTTTTTATTTCCTCGAGCCAAGGGAGCTCAGAGTCAGTAGCTGGGGTATATCCATCAGCCCGGCCTTGGAGGGTAATTTGATGGCCTTTATGAACCAACTCAGTGCTGAGCCTTTGTTCTGCGACGTAGCTGGAACCACGAGACTGCTGAATTCGCCGGTGGGTTTGTATACCTTCCATAGCGCTGGTCTGGTGAGCTACCCTCGCATTGATGTCTCCCACTTTTGAAAACCCTGCAACGAAGCCTACAGAAAATGTTAATTTTAAGGGCTCGCTCACCGAAGTAGCCCCCCGCCTGCTTGACTGACGAACCTAAACGAGGCTTGCCCCTCCTCGGCTGTCTGGCCACCAACTGGCTGGTGCCTAAGACTCCCCAACGCCTCCACCTCAGTTGGGCGAGCATCTTCGGCTGGTGATTGAGAAGCCAACGTTAATGCAAGCTCACTCAAGCCAATCCAACCTGCACAGAGCGTATCAAACGGGCCAGGCATCTTGGCGGTTATCCGCTTGGGTAACAAAAAGGGTCGAGGCATCAATGCCCTGCTCCACTAAAAACTCCAGCCATGCTATTTGATGCTTTTGCAACCGATCTCCGGGGCCTTTAATCTCGATCAGCTCGTAGGTGTCAGGATGTAAAACCACAAGATCAGGAAACCCTTTTCGGAAAGCTTTTATGTCCTTCAGCAATTGCCGAAAGATTGCTTCAAGCGCGGCCCATGGGGTTTGATCAAGGATTCTGAGGAGCAAATCAGAGGAAACAGCAGGCCAATAAACGAAGGGGTTCGTAATGCCTTGTTTCGCATCAAACCAGCCCTGTAATTGATTTCTTCGATAGTCACGGTTGGCGAGGGCTTTAAATCGGTCCTCAAACAAATGCGCGCGCTGCTTGTAGAAATCAGGTTCATAGAGATCCGAGGGTCCCCGCTCGAACGGGTGGTGAAATGCGCCGGGTATGGGTGAAAAAATTACCTCCCAGAACAAAACACCAAACAGGCCAGGAAACAAATGATTTTCGATATGAAGTGCAGTCAACCCTTGACCACTCAATTCGTTAACAACCTGTTGTTCGATGTTCAGTGATGGATCAAGAACGAGCGTGATGTCTTGGCGCGGAACTCTCTGCTGGGGTTCTTGTACAGTGTCAAAGGGTGTAGCGGCCTGGTTCTGAAGTTGCCTCCGGGCGTAGCTAAGCTCTGAAGCATCCGTGGATTCATCCAGAATCTCTAAGCAGAGCCGTCTAACGATGTCAACACGCTCCCTTTGCAGCCTGGCTTGGCGTTCTCTCGATGGGGATCGCGTCGTTCCACGATAACAAATCAAAGCGTCCTCAATCGCGCCAAGTCGCTCAAATGACTGTGCTAGCAGGAGATATAATTTGTCCTGGGATCGGTTCAGCGATGCAGTTTTAGAGCGCCCCGGCGCTAGTGAATGCAAGGACTTTAA
>CAJYBS010000254.1 GCA_913064795.1 uncultured Gammaproteobacteria bacterium | reverse complement strand
CCACAGCCATGCTTAAAACCATCGAAATCTTGAAAAACAAAGATCGGGTTGAAATTCAGCAAGCAAAATTGGAGAAACGTCCACCGAGGGTCTACCACGGATTCTTGTCGACCCATCCCGATAACGATACCCGCTACAAAGAAGCTGTTGAGAAATCCAATGCGCTGCTGGCGGATTACAGCGACTTTATTCAAACCGATGAGTTTCTGCAGCAACTCAACGGACTAGCCTATGGACCAACCCGGCAAACGGGGGTGATTCGAGAAAACCGTTTCTATCATGGCGGCCTTGGTATTACGTTTGCGCTGCCAAAAGGCTGGAGACAGAATCAGGTTAAAAATGGCGTGCAGTTTGTGTCCCAAACAGGGGATGCGGCCTTCGAATTAGCGACCAAACGTCTCAAGAGTAAAACCTCGCCTGAACGGATGGCTCGAGAGCAACTTGGGTTTTCGATTCGAGAGGGTCGGGAGATGACCATCGACGGTTTGCCCGCCTTTATTGGCATTGCCGATCGCGCCGATACCGTGTTTGGTGTGCGGCCGGTCCGGTTGATTATTCTGTTCGACGTTCGTCGCCGGATTGCGTACATCGGCCAGGGGTCCGGGCGCTTTGATTTAAAGAAATTGGCGAGTGACGCTGATTTTATCAAGATTGGATTCAGCCTGGCTCGAATGCAGCGCGATGAGTTTGCCGGCGCGAAACCTCAAACAGTACAGGGTGTGCGGGCTGAACGGGACACAACAATGGCAGCTCTGGCGGCCGCCTCAGACCTTCCCAACTACGCTGAGGATCAATTGCGCGTGATCAATGGACTCTATCCTAGGGGTGAACCCGAGGAAGGACAGCTCATCAAGATTATTGATTGAGATTAAAGCCCTAGTTCCAGAAGTTTTGCGTGGGAGGCGAGCTGTTCCTCGTTCGAGACGCCCTTGATGCGACCCCGGGCAACCAGATAGTTCATGCCCAGTTCGTCTCGGTAGCGGGCTAAGTGATCTTTAACGATTTGCGCTGAGCCGACTAAAAAGGGCGGATCCTCAAGGGCCTTTTCAGGAGATCTCCCCTGATACTCGAGCTTGAGCTGAGCGGTCACCGCATCGGCTCGATTGGGTTGGTCTGTGATAAAGATGGTGCGCATGATGGGAACACAGTCCGGGGCAACGTTTTGAGTCTCTTTGAGGGCTGCATGATAGAGCGCCAGGTTGTCCCTGAGTTCGCTGAAACTCTCCATAGGCGAGGCTAAATACGGGCAGCCAAAAGTCGCGGCCTGTTTTAGCGCTAACGGGCCAAAAGCAGCAATCCAAATTCTTGGATAAGGGGCTTGATAGGGCGCTGGCGAAAGATAGATGTTGCGATCATCGGTCTGGGCAACCGCCCCCCCCTGCCAGAGGGCGAGCATCTGATTCAAGGCCTCTTTAAATAGGGTTCTTTTTCGTTTTGGATCCACGCCAAACACGTCGAACAAATCATTGCTGAAGCCTCGACCCAATCCAAGGATCAGTCTTCCTCCGCTGAGTTGGTCAAGGGTTGCGACCTCTTCGGCAACGCTCACCGGATGGCGAATCGGAAGGATCAGAGAGGTTGTCCCCAAATCGATGGTTTGGGTTCTGCTAGCGGCCCCGGCGAGCAAGATGAGCGGCGCGCTCAAGGCGGCGGGGCCAGAAAAATGATTTTCCGGAAGCCAAAAGCCAGAGAACCCCATGCGTTCAGCGATGACGGCCTGCTCGGGAACCTGAGCGAGGGCGTCGGTTCGGTTGAGGTCCCAGGCGGTTACTGCGATTTTCAAAGATTCTCCGTTGCCCGAGCGGCCTTAGTGTTTCGTTGCCAAGGGTACCTTGGTGCTCTTGTGAAAACCACCACGGCTTGTGGCAGAATACGGGACCCGGAATCTGGAGCCGATTATGAACCCGAACACCCCCGTCTTAGTGGGCGTAAGCCAAATTCTTCAGCGTTTTGACGACGTTTCAGAAGCCAAAGAACCCTTGCTTTTGATGCTAGATGCAGCCCGCGGGGCAGTAGAAGACGCAGAAGCGGCTGATTTAATGCCCCAAATCGACAGCGTTCGTGTTGTGCGGGGGCGTTGGCGCTACAAGCAGCCAGCGGGTTATCTGGCAGAGCAGCTCGGGGTCCCAGCTGCGGAGCGGGTTGGCACACCATTTGGTGGTAACTCAGTGCAGGCCCTCGTCAATCAGACAGCTCAAGATATTCTGCGTGGACTGAATCAAGTGGTGTTGCTGGCAGGGGCGGAGACAGGCAACGCTCAAGCGAAACTGGCCAAGCAAGGGCGGGAAATGCAGTATCTCGAGACGGCGGGTCCCTACGATAAAATGCTCGATGAAGAAGTTCCGATGTCCTGCGACGCCGAAATTGCTCGCGGGGTCTTGGCGCCGATTCAAATGTACCCAATTTTTGAAAATGCCGTTCGTTATGCCCGGGGAGAATCTATTGATGCCCACCGGGACAGGGTCTCGAAGCTTTGGAGTGGGTTTAGTGCCGTAGCGCAAGACAATCCCAGCGCCTGGATTCAACAACCGATGTCAGCTGAGGCAATCGCGACCCCCTCGAGTCGCAACCGCATGGTCAGTTTTCCCTACCCCAAGCTCATGAATTCCAATAATGCGGTTGATATGGGAGCGGCACTCATCATGATGAGCGTCGAGAAGGCGCGAGCCCTCGGGATTCCCGAGGCGAAGTGGGTGTACCCATGGTCTGGTGCGAATGCGCATGACACCTATGCGGTTTCTAATCGCGATAACCTTCACTCATCGCCGGCGATTCGATTGGCGGGTCGTAAGGCGCTTGAACTCGCAGGGATTGAGGTGGCGGACCTTGATCGCGTCGATGTTTACAGCTGTTTTCCCTCGGCTGTCCAAATCGCTGCGAAAGAACTGGGCCTTGACGAAAACCGCCCTCTGACGATTACAGGCGGGCTGACATTCGGCGGTGGTCCATTGAACAACTATGTCATGCACAGCATTGCTCGAATGGTAGAGCTCAGCCGTCAGAACCCTACAGAGATCGGTTTAATCACCGCCAACGGCGGATACCTTACGAAGCATTCTTTTGGGGTTTACAGTGCCACCGCGCCGGCCAAAGATTTTGAGTTTAAAGATGTTCAAGACGAGGTTGATGCATTACCGACGAAGTCGGTCCTGGATGAATATTCGGGCAAAGCAACGGTTGAATCCTACACGATTATGTATGGCGCCGAGGGGCCCAGTGTTGGACATTTGGTCTGCCTAACTGATCAGGGCGATCGGGTTTGGGCAAACATAGAAGATGCAGCTGTTCTCGCTGACATGGTTGAGCGTGAAAATTGTGGTTTACGGGTTGAGGTCTCTTTGGAAGGCGTCGCCAGTTTCTGCTGACATGAATCCTTTCCTTAAAAATATGGGTTATGGACCTGAAGACCGAGTCTTGATCACGCATATCGATGATATGGGGTTTTGTCATGCCGCGAACCAAGCGTCGTTACAGTGCTTGACCCAGGGCTCGGCAACCTGTGCCTCGATCTTGGTCAATGCCCCGTGGTTCCAAGAAGCGGCAATGATTGCCGAGGATAACCCGGAGCTCGACTTGGGGGTGCACCTTACGTTAACGGCCGAATATCCGACCTTCCGTTGGCCGGCACTCAGTACCCGTGACCCAGATTCCGGTCTACTGGATCCGAGTGGTTACTTATGGGCAACCCGGGAGGATGCGATTCGTCATGTGACAGTCGATGCCGCGGAAACAGAAATGCGCACTCAGATTGATCGCGCGCTTGAAGCAGGCATTGATGTGACGCATATCGATACGCACATGGGTTCTGTGGTTCACCCAAAATTCCTCGCGCGCTATCTTGGGTTGGCGGCTGAGTACCAGATTCCTGCTTTTTTGCCCAGAATTACCCGTAATCGTCTGGAGGCCCTGGGCGAGAGCGAGATGGCAGATGAATACCTTGAAATTTTAGAGTGGGTTCAGCAAGAAAAGACCCTGACCTTGGATGATATTCTGATTGAAACCATGGTGCCGTTGGACGAAAAGTTAGGGTTTTACAAAAATCTCATCAGCAAGATAGGCCCTGGAATAACCCATTTACTCTTTCACCCCGCGGTGGACGGAGCGGAGTTGGCAGCCATCGCCGACACCCATGTTTCTCGGCATGCCGACTTTGAGGCGTTTTCCGATCAACGGCTTCGAGACTTTGCGCAGTCGCAGGGAATCCATCTCATCGGCTACCGCGAACTCAAA
>CAJYBS010000253.1 GCA_913064795.1 uncultured Gammaproteobacteria bacterium | reverse complement strand
AGGGTGCTTACGTACCCGGACTGACTCACCCGGATGCATCAGAAATTCAAGCTGTGAGTCAAAGCTCACCTTCGCCTCCGCACCTAATTTATCGCCAAGGGTAATACGTAGCTCTGAATCCCCGGGGACGACCAACGGCCGACTGTTCAGCGAGTGCGGGAACATCGGCACCAGCACCATCGCATCCAGTGAGGGATGCATAATCGGACCACCCGCACTCAGAGCGTAAGCCGTTGACCCGGTCGGGGAGCTGATAATTAGGCCATCGGAGGATTGCTTGTAAACAAAGACATCATCAATGTACAAATCAAACTCAATCATTCTCGCCATCGTTGCTGAATGAATCGTCACCTCATTCAGGGCGGTGGCAATGGCCATACCCTCCGCCTCTGCAAAACTTCCTTCTAACAAGAAGTGCGCCTCGCTCTCGCTCTCGCCCGATAAAACAGCATTCAGCTGAGTTTCAATGTCCTCAGGAGAGACATCGGCCAAAAAACCAAGCCGTCCTCGATTGATACCCAGCAGCGGCACACCGAAGGCAGCAACATCTCTTGCGGCGCTCAGCATACTGCCGTCTCCCCCGATCGCAATGACCAGATCTGCGCTCCGACAGATGGCTTCTCGAGTTGCAGTCTGGAGCGACGGGGTCGCAGTGGCCGCGAGCTCAGAGACTTCAATCACCGTTTGAATATCTCTCGCTGCTAACACAGCCACAACACGCTTGAGGGACTCAGCGACCAGCGGCCCAGAGATACTGGAAAAAATGCCAACTTGTTTGTACGCCATTTGAAGTTGCCCCAGTCGTGGCTCTTTAGATCCGGCATTAAATGAAAGTATTGCTATAAATTCAATCAAAGCCGCTCATTCCATTAGATTCTAACCCGAAGACTATTTAGAATGAAAAAACAGACGTCTTGCATTCGGCTGTTATTGGCCCAAAATTCAGTCTGCAAGGAGAGACTATGAGCAACCGAATTACCCAGCGCCATGCCGATGAGTTTAATACCTCCAGCAATGTAGCCGAGCTGCGCGCCGCGGGCTCGCTTTGGCAAGCTATTCGCAGCGAGGTCAAGCTTCGAGCAGACTTTGAGCCCATCATGTCGACTTTCTTTCATGCCTCCGTGCTCAACCACGACACAATCGAAGGCGCGCTGAGCTTTATCCTTGCGAGCAAGCTGGACAGTCCAGTGGTATCGAGCATGGCCATCCGAGAAATCATCGAACAAGCTTATCGCGCGGAACCCTCGATCATTCACGCCGCTGAAATCGACATCAAAGCGACCAGAGAACGTGATCCCGCCTGTAATAGTTTCTCGACGCCTTTTCTATTTTACAAAGGCTTCCACGCCCTTCAGGCCCATCGGATCGCCCATTGGCTATGGCAGGAAGAACGACACTCATTAGCGTTTTATTTTCAAAATCAGATGAGCAACCTATTCAGCGTTGACATTCACCCTGCGGCGTCAGTGGGGTGCGGCATTATGTTTGATCATGCCACTGGCCTTGTGATTGGCGAAACCGCTGTGATTGAAGACGATGTCTCAATTCTGCATGGCGTCACTTTGGGGGGCACTGGAAAAGCAGCAGGTGACCGTCATCCAAAGGTCCGTCGTCATGTCATCATTGGCGCCAATGCAACTCTGCTCGGAAATATTGAAATCGGTTCAGAATCGAAAGTTGGCGCGGGCAGCGTGGTACTCGCTGATGTCCCCGCCAATGTCACCGTTGCGGGGGTTCCCGCGGTTGTCGTCAGTCGCTGATCTCCTCTAACCTGCCTACCCGCTAAACGGCCAAGATCAGGCATCGACTCTCGTACGACATTTGGCTCAGCCCGCCGGTCTGGCCCTCGCTCAAAATTCCCTGCTGAATCTATGCTTCAAGATTGAGAGAGCTCGGGAAACCCTCTTCTGCCCTGGAGACCCCCTGTGTGAAGGAGCAGCGTCTCCCCGGGGAGCGCTCCTCTTGCCTTCATGGACAAAGCCACGGACAACGCTTTGGCGCCATAGACCGGCTCGAGATCAAATCCAAATTTGGCTTCCCAATTTCTCATCCGCGCTATCAAAATCGGTGGGCAGGATGCATAGCCCCCGAACTGAACCTCGGGCACCAGCTCATAAGTTACCCCCGGGCTCAATCTCGATGCAGCCCAGGTTTGAATGGCTAGATGCTGCTGCTTGACGCCTTTGAGTGCCGATACACCCACCACGTGACAAGGACGCTCCAGTCCTCGGAGTATCCCAGCCATCGTGCCCCCAGTTCCGACCGGAAGCACAAGATGATCATATTGAGCCTCAGCCAAAACAAGGTCCTGTAGAATCCCTTCCGCACCCGACACACCGAGCGCACTGCTGCCACCCTCGGGTATAAAATAACCGGCTGGATAGCGCTGCATCAGTTGATTGATAAACGCAGGATCATCTCGCCGCCGATAATCCGAGCGCGACAAAAAATGTAATTGCATATCCCAGGACTGCACATCTTTGAGCGTGGCTGAAAGATCGGAAGCTGCGACCTCCTGAACATATGCTGCCGTCTCGAAGCCCTGTTTCGAACCGAGAATTGCAAGCGCATACAAATGATTCGACCAGGCGCCACCAACGCTCACCAGGGTCTTTGCTTTCTTACTTCGGGCATCCAACAATGAGGGCGCAAGTTTATAGGCTTTGTTACCGAGTCCCGGATGCAAGCGCTCTAAATGAAATACCGATAGCCCAGACACTATGCGCTGAAGATAACCAGAACCCTCTGGCCCTTGGGCCGAAGAGTTACAGTGCAATCAACCCGCCCACGGCGAGCGCCATATAGATCAGACAAACGAGCGCGGCCATCCAAATCAGTGTCCGCAGCAGCGCTATGCCAAGCCCGTAGGCCGCCAAATAGGCCCCGCGGAGAGCCAACCAAACAGACCCCACCAAAGCAAGATCAAGCCCTTGAATCTGGGCAAGCACGGCTAATACCAAAAAAGCGGGCAGGCTTTCCTGTAAATTGGATGAGGCTCGGTTGATTCTACCTTGCAGCGCCGTCAATTCGGGTGGGTCTTCCCGATTCGACAGTAGAAATCGAAAGTTCTTTAGATTGAGCAACAAGGGCAATAGCACGATCTGTATTAAAGCCAAGAGCAGAGTCAACACAATTATTTCAGTCACTGACAGATCCTCAAATTAAAACGTCGGAACAATCTAGCACTATTCAGCCGGGCTAGGAAAAGGCTCTGCTAAGCATCAGCGCTCACTAGGGCTTGAGCACCCTACGCCCCAAAGCCGTACCGGCTAAAAATGGCATGCTCCATGCCTTCAGCTGTTGCCGGCGAAGGCTCACCCGATACGGCAGAGCTAAGAGCGCAGGGGTGGCAATCAGCGTCAAAATGGAGGCAAATGCCATGCCCGACACGATCGCCTGAGACAAAGGCACCCAAAGCGATGACAACATACTGCCGTAGGTCACACTTCGGTTAACCATGTCGACACTAAAGTTCATCGCGAGAGGTAAGAGTCCAAAAATCGTCGTCAGGGTCGTTAATAGCACCGGACGTAACCGTAGCGTCCCTGTCCTCACAATCAAGAGGATCGGATCAGCGCCCGGATGATTACGCCGAAGTTCGTTGAAGCTGTCGATTAAGACAATGTTGTTATTCACTACAATGCCGGCCAGCGCGACAATGCCAATTCCGGTCAACAGCGAACTGAAAGGATTGCCGGTAATCATCAGACCGATCAATACACCCGCGGTCGACATGACGACTGCAAACAAAATCAGCGCCGATTGATAAAAGCTGTTGAACTGCGTCACCAATAAAATAAACATGAGTAACAGTGACAGGCCAAACGCTGAGGCAGTAAATGCTTGAGACTCCTGCTGCTCCTCGTCTGCGCCTCTAAATGTGACGGAAACGCCTGGATCAAAAACCTGTGTGTCGAGCCAGGCTTGTAGCTCCTTGACCTTTGAGTCAGCAAGCACATCTCGAGCAACATTCGCCTTAAGATACTCTACAGGTATCGAGTTGAACCGCTGAATTCGACCCACACTTTGTACCGCCTCGACCGTCACAAAATTGGAGATCGGCACCATACCCGATGGGGTCGAAACTTTTAATCCATCAATGGCGTTGATGCCTCGGCTTTCAGAGGGGTAGCGGACGCGAATATCCACAGCATCATCACTTCGGTCAGGTCGGTATTCACCTATTTTGATGCCGCCGGTGAGCAACTGAACCGCCACACCGACCGAAGTCACATCCACA
>CAJYBS010000252.1 GCA_913064795.1 uncultured Gammaproteobacteria bacterium | reverse complement strand
GCGTATTCTCATTGCCATCGGGCGGGACGCGGCGGACGTTGCGGTGATGGATCAGTTTGGCCCTCTACCGCTGGCGAGTTCGCTGTCAGTAGCGCTGAGCGATTAAACTGACAATCGTTCCTGTCCCGACTTTTATTCAGGGCTCGTCAATTGTTTGGCTTAATGATTGGCCTGCTAAAAAGGGTCCACGACCAGATCGATAATGACGTTCAATGGGATTGGCTCGCCTTTGGATTAGTGGCTAAATGCCTCTTTGGAAGTGTTTTCAGCCGGGTCAAGCCATTGGCAGTTCACAGTAACAGCCATTGTTGATGTTGTGCCCAAAGGGCCGACAAAGGCACCGGTTACAGGACAAATTGAGTCTGACTGGTCAGCCACGGCGACGGCAACGTGTTTTGGGCCAACCGGCCTCCCTAGGGTAGGGTCGAAGCCTAACCAACCATAGGATGGTAGATAGGTCTCTGCCCAAGCATGGGTGGCACCCTGGTCGGAAGGTCCGAGAGTTTCTGATTGATCGTTTACGAGATAACCGGAAACAAACCGGGACGCAAAGCCAGCACGGCGCGTTGCCTGGATGAAAAGCCAAGCAATATCTCGGCAACAGCCACTGGCGCTTTGAGCGGTCTCAAGGGGCGATTGCACGCCAGGCTGGCTGCGGGGAATATAGTCGATCTGAGCGTGAAGAGTCTCGCAGAAGCGGGCCAGTTCGTGAAAGGCCTCATCGGAACGCTTAGGCATCTTCTGACACTGAGACCAATGAGCGCCTTCAGTGCAGGGTGCGGTGGCAACTTGATAAAGACCCAGCTCGGGGGATGAATCATTGGGGTTCTTCTCAAGCCCTTGATCTAGTCCTGCACTTAGGTTGGGCAGTAGCGTGGTATCAAGCGTCGTCTGTTGATATTGCTCCACAATCACCGAGGATAAAATGTCGAGCTGTTCTGTTTTTTCACCAAATGTTGCGATGGCAACGCTATTGCCAAAACCATCTCTGGCCCAATGAATATTGGATTTGGGTTCAATGGATAGGGCCGATGACCTGATCCTAAGGTCAAAACCGTCTCGGGGTCTAAGGAGGAGACGGTGGGGTTTGAGGACGACCGTTTGGGAATAGGTGTAAGCCGTTCGATGTTCGATGCTGATGAGCTGCATCAATTTGTCGAGAGGGCTTGTGTCGACTGCTGATAGAGGGTTTCAAGCCGGCTCAATAAGCTTGGGTTTTGGTCCTCGGAGGCTTGAGCGATGAGGCCTTTAATGTGGGTTTCGATGAGTGCCTCGACCGAGGGATACCGCAAAACTTCCTGGCCATTTTTGGACAAAACCACGGTCCCTTCGGGCTCAGCATAGTACAAGCGTGAAGGCATGAGTCAGCCCTACGCCTCGCTGGTTTGAGACTGCAGGAAGTTGGTGATGCCGATGGATGCTATGAGCCCTAGCTGTGTTTCTAACCAATCAACGTGCTCTTCTTCGTTGGTTAATATTCGTGCAAAAAGATCTCTTGATACGTAATCCCCGTGTAACTCGGCGCAGGCAACCCCGGCGCGTAGCGTCGGTATTGCAATATGTTCTAGGGCCAAGTCGCTCTCAAGCATTTCTTGTACATGCTCTCCGATCAGCAGCTTTCCCAGGTCCTGAAGATTTGGCAGGCCCTCAAGAAAGAGGATCCGCTCCATCAGCCAATCGGCATGGGTCATTTCTTCGATGGATTCCGCTTTTTCCTTAGCCGCTAATTTTAAATAGCCTTGATCCTCCAGGATTTTCGCATGCAAAAAATATTGGTTAATGGCCGTTAACTCGTTTTTGAGTACTTCATTCAGGTGTTTGACGATATCGGGATGCGACGCTTTCATGCGAGTGTCCTAGAAGCGAAAGGAGATTATGTAGCAAGAATTATAGCATCTGAACTCTAGGGCGTGCACAGCTGAAGCCTTGGATTTGATGTTTATCTTAACGCTTCTCTTTGGTGCACATTTGCAACCGGGTTTAATGGCGAATAGTTGTTGCAATTGCGAATCATTCCCATTTAGAATCAGGTTATGATTGTTTGCGTCTGTAACAGAATCAGTAGTCGTACCATCGAAGCGTATGCCCATGAGGGGCTGGGGCTTGACGCGCTGCGTGCTGACTACGGCCTCGCCAACAATTGTGGTCAGTGTTTAGAGCATGCGCTCGAGATGATGCAGCGCACGCGCGAAGGCCAAAGTTTATACACTCAGTCAGCCCTGATCGACACTGTAAAAATCGCCGTCGGTTAATTGCTATTGACCGACTCCTCAGAGTCCTGATCACTCTCCGTCCCTCGATGTCGACATCTCCTGCGGTTGCAGAAATGCATTCACTCAAACCCGGGTCCTTCAAGCCATGGTTTCTATTGTTGGGAACGATAAGGCCAACACCGGTTATCCGCCGCGGCATGCCGACGGGTCGTGTCAAAAATTAGGGCCTTGGACCGTAAGGGCAGCAGGTCGGCTTACCCCGTCTACAAAACCCAGTAAGGTGCTGCAGGTGCCATCGATCTGATGCCACAACAATGTTTCCTTAACCCTTTGAGCTCGTGGGTTGTCTTTGATCGGCAGATGCGCTTACAGATGAACAAAAGGAAGTGCAGAGCGGAGTAATGGGTAAACCAAAGTCTTCCCACGCAAAAACAATGGGCGCGAAATGCTGTATTAATAACTAGGAGGCTTGCCGCTCTATGCTGGGGTCACCACCCCAAAGAGGGTGGCTGATCACAAAAAGTAAGAACGACGATGCCTGTCCAGACCCAGTCGTTGTCTTTAACCAGCGTGAAGGCGAATGCCTCTACGGCGTTATCGTTTGGGGTGTACCACCACAGGCAGATCACTATAGCCGCGAACAAAGCTCGACTGGACCCGCTCAGGCGGTCCAACGACTTCAACGTGGTCAAAGCGCTTCAGGATTTCCTCCCATAACAGTCTGAGCTGCATTTCAGCCAGTCGATTGCCCATACAACGATGAATGCCAAAACCGAAGGATAAGTGGTGGCGGGGATTCGCCCGGTCAATAATAAACTCCTTCGGTTGATCAATGACTTCTTCGTCTCGGTTACCAGAGACGTACCACATCGCCAACTTATCACCTTTGCGGATTGTTTTACCCCCCAACTCGACATCCTCGAGCGCGGTGCGGCGCATATACGTCAGTGGCGTCTGGTAACGAATAATTTCTGGGACCATCGATGTGATCAGCGCCGGATTAGCCTTGAGCTTGGCATATTGATCTGGATTCTCGTTGAGGAAAAGCACGCCCCCAGAAATCGAGTTTCGGGTTGTATCGTTTCCGCCGACGATGAGTAGAATCAAGTTACCCAAATACTCCATGGGATCCATCTCTTGAGTATCGGGGTTATTGGCCATCATGGAAATCAGATCAATGCCAACTTCGGGCGCGATGCCCTCACGTTCACGCCAAAGACGTTGAAAGTAATCCAAACATTCGAGCATTGCGGCACGGCGCGCTGGTTCTGGGGTGGGTCCGCCAGCCAGCTCTCCGCTTGTTGCCATATCGGACCAGTAAGTTAGCTTTCTCCGGTCCTCGAAGGGAAAGTCGAACAAGGTTGCGAGCATTTGGGTCGTGAGTTCAATGGAGACATGATCGACCCAGTTGAACGTCTCACCAATGGGTAGGCTATCGAGGATTGTCGCTGCTCTTTCACGAATGATCGGTTCAAGCTTGGCCAGATTCACGGGGGCAACAACTCCTGTGACGGCTTTTCTTTGGACATCGTGCTTCGGTGGGTCCATGCTGATGAAGTTTGGCGTCGAAAAATCAGCTTGCCGCTCGGTAAGAGTAATGCCGGGATCAGATGAGAAACGCTTATGATCCTTGTCAACCGCCATGATGTCGTTGAATTTTGTGATCGACCAGTAGGGGCCAAAGATACTGTCTTCGTGATAGTGCACAGGATCTTCCGCTCGGAGTCGCTCAAAAAAGCCAAACTGACTGTCGGTCTGAAAAACCGACGGTTGGCTCGGATCCAATTCAGATAAGGGAACTGACCAAGGGTCGTCTAACGCTGATTGGTTAAGACTGATGGCTTCGCTCATAACTTACTCCTGAGTGTCATTACGGGATTTCAGATCTTTTTTGATCACATAAAGTGATCGGACCCCTAGAATTTAACACGAGGTTTAAAAAGGTGCGAGTCTCGGAATAGAGCGCACTGCATTGTTCTGTGATCTAGCAAGGGTGGTACCGGGCGTGACGAGGGGCTACGAAGGGAGGA
>CAJYBS010000251.1 GCA_913064795.1 uncultured Gammaproteobacteria bacterium | reverse complement strand
CCGCTCAAACGCAGAGGCCGTCGCTGCGGCAGCGATGACCGTGTTTGTAAAGGCCAGGAATGCTGTCTCCTATTACCCTGGCGCAGAGGAGGCACTGCAAACGCTTTCTCAAGACTTTGCCCTTTGCGCGCTCACTAACGGCAACGCGAGCGTTGATCAGCTCAGCATCGGACCCCTGTTTAAGTTCGCGCTGACCGCTGAGCAGGTGGGGGCACCCAAACCTCAACCTGATTTGTTTCTTGCCGCGCTGGATCGCTTTGGATGCCGTCCAGAAGAAATGATTTATGTGGGCGATGATCCTTTGCTCGATGTCACGGCTGCAGCATCCCTGGGAATTTTTACCATCTGGTTATCGACGCCAGAAAAAGTTTCCACCCAGGCTTCTACCCCGGCAACAGAAATCATCTACGATTTAAGCGAATTGGAAAAAGCCGTCACGCGCATTAATGACCGTTCTGGCAGGCCGCTCTAATAAAGTCTTTTAGGGTCTCAGGATCGTCCTGTATTTCAACTTTTCGGGTTGCCTGACCCTGAAGTCGATCCAAGGTCGGATGGGAATTCGTCACGCCCGGGACCGCCTCGGCAACCGCAGCGTCAAACTTTGCTGGATGTGCCGTGGCCAAGCAGACCATTGGTATATTCGAGTCAAGATGTCGCGACGCTAGATGCAATCCCACGGCTGTATGCGGGTCAGCAAGATAATCCGAATCCATCCATGTCGATCGAAGACACTCAATGGTCTCTTGATCACTGACTGACCCTGCCGAGAACCAATCAAATGCGCCAGAGCGATCGAGCAAAATCCCTCGACCCTGATTTTGGAAATCCTGCATGAACGTTCGACAGGCAACGCTGTCTTCGTCCAGCTGGTAGTAAAGATAGCGCTCAAAATTGCTGGCGACTTGGATGTCCATCGCTGGACTATTAGAAAACCCTACAGCACCGCGCTGATAGACACCCGAATCAAAAAAGCGAGCGAGGATGTCGTTTTGATTGGTCGCTAAAATGAGCTTACGCAGCGGCAGGCCCATTTTTTTCGCCAAAAATCCTGCAAAAATATTTCCAAAATTACCCGTTGGCACTGTGACATCGAATTGCTCTGGACATCCTAACCGAGTCCAGCTCCAAAAATAGTAAACGGTTTGGGCCAAGACTCGGGCAAAGTTCACAGAATTCACCGCGCCGAGGGAAAAACGCGCCTTAAACTCTAGATCAGAGAACACCGTTTTGAGGAGATTCTGACAATCGTCAAAACTACCATCAATACTCAGGTTGTAAACATTATCATCGAGGACCGTCGTCATTTGCCGCTCTTGAATCGGACTCGTGCGGCCTTCAGGGAACATAATGAAAATTCTAATTCCCGGCTTACCCCGGACACCAGCGATGGCTGCGCTCCCTGTGTCACCGCTGGTTGCACCTAGAATATTGAGCTCTGAGCCCCTGGCCGCCAAGATATGGCTAAACAATTCCCCTAGGAACTGAAGGGCAATATCTTTAAACGCCAAGGTAGGCCCGTGAAACAGTTCGAGGACATGCACATTCCCGACAGGGACTAAAGGCGCAATCTCCGCATGCTGAAATTGCGCATAACTACGCGCCACCAGCGCCTCAAATGCTCGTGCATCAATGTCGTCCGCAAAGGGCTGCATGATCTGAAACGCGAGATCGGGGTAAGACAAAGATGAGAACTGGCTCAAACTAGGACGAAGATCGGGAATCGACTCTGGCACGATAAGGCCACCATCGGTGGCCAGCCCCATCATCACTGCGTCGCTAAAAGACAAACCCTCGACACCGCCTCGGGTACTTCGATATTTCATGCGTGCTGGACTCGTTACCCCAAGGCACTAGTATAAGGTGCTACGGGCAATCGCAACAGCTACGGTTGTGTCTATCTAGAGCCGATTAGACGGCGTCAGCTCCCGTTTCCCCAGTTCGAATGCGTATGACATCTTCTAGGGCGGAAACGAAAATCTTACCGTCCCCTACTTTCCCGGTATTCGCAGCATTGGTAATCGCCTCAATCACACCGTCGAGATTCGTATCATCGATGGCCACCTCTATCTTCACTTTAGGCAGAAAATCAACGACATACTCCGCCCCTCGATAGAGTTCAGTATGACCTTTTTGTCGACCAAAACCTTTGACTTCAGTGACGGTCATTCCTTGAACAGCAATCTCAGACAATGCTTCTCTCACATCATCTAATTTGAAGGGCTTAATAATGGCAGTTACTAGTTTCATCGTCTCTCCTTGACTTCGCCATCTCTTGAGATGACTCACATTACGATTATTGAATGACTAAAGAATAAATTCAACGTCTTCCAAGATTTTACGCCCACTGTTTTCGACGCGCCGGTTCTATTACCGTCATTCGGCGAGGTCTAATCAGCATTGAAGTTCTAGTGTCAGCCCCAATTCAACCTCGGCTAACTTCATTTGGTTCACGACATTTTCCGGTCCTGTTGAACGACCGAAACTCCTTCACCGTTAAACTTTCAACTTTTACGTACCAACTACAAAGCACAGCCCATGCCAAAAATTTACCGTTTGGATCCCACGAAAACGCCTAAATATAGCGGATTAACACCTGTTCCTGGGCAAAGGGATGAAAGTTCGCACCAAAATGAGCGCAGAATGCGCAATAGTTGTGCGGTTTAATTCGGTCAACGTTCGCCTGGTTTTCCCTTAATCTGCCGATTCTTGAATCACCAGAGTCAATCTATGTCCACAGCACAAGTCTTCGGTTACGCCATTGTTGGGCTGGGCACTCAAATCGTAGAAGTTGAAGCAACGATTAGTAACGGACTCCCTCAGCTTGACCTTGTTGGCATCAGCGACAGACGATCCAAGCAAATCAGAGCTAAAGTTCGCTCAGCAATCGTCCAATCAGGCTACAAAATGCCGGATCGCAGAATTATTGTAAATCTCGCGCCTTCGGATATTGATAAGGAACACGCCGGTTTTGATCTACCTGTCGCACTATCTATCCTACTTGCAAGCCATCAAATTGATCGGTCACGATTTTTGAATATCCACGCGATAGGAGACCTTAGCCTAACCGGATGGATTAAACCGGCACCGGGTCAAGCGCTCGCTGTCATCTCAAGCCAAGGCCGGGGCGAGACCCTGGTTGTGGGCGACGGGGTCAACTGGGGAGCGCTAATCGATACGCCCTGCCTGATCACTGCAACGACGCTCAGCGACTTCAAATCAGATCTTCGCCCAAAGGTCGAGGCAGCAAAGGTCAGCCCTTGCTCTCCAGCAAGGACGACAGAGTTAATCGATGATATCAAAGGGCAGTCTGCTGCAAAGCGCGCGCTTGCCATCGCCGCACTCGGGCGCCATCACCTCCTTTTATCGGGGCCGCCGGGTTCGGGCAAAACAATGCTCGCTAAAAGGTTGATTGGCCTACTTGAACCCCTGAACCGGGAACAAGTCATTGAGCTCAATTGCATTGCGTCTCTTCAGGGCACAAACCACTTTAGACTTAATCTGCCCAGGCCCTTTCGAGAGGTTCACCACTCCACCTCCGCTGCGGCATTAATAGGAGGCGGCAACCCACCCAAACCTGGAGAAATTACAAAAGCTCATCACGGCATTCTATTTTTAGATGAGCTCCCAGAGTTTTCACATCAAGTGCTTAATCAACTCAGACAACCCATGGAATCTGGCACCATCGAGATCCATCGTGCCCATCATCACCTGCAATACCCCGCGCAGTTTCAGCTGGTTGCAGCGATGAACCCTTGTCCCTGTGGCTGGTTAGGCAGCGCTCGACCCTGCTCCTGCTTGGGTGATGCCATCAGCCGATATCAGAGGAAAGTCTCAGGCCCTATTATGGATCGCATTGATCTACAGGTCAGTGTCCCTGCGGTCAAACCCGAGCACCTATTGGAGGAGTTTAAAAAATTGCCGGTAACGGAGCCAGAGGGACAAACAGAGCATGAGCGACTAGGATCCACCCTCGAACGTGCCCGGCGCTTTCGCGACCATCGACAGTCCCTTGATGACAGACCTCTGCCACAACAACTGCAATCGGAGGCTTTAGCCTTCATGACCGATGCGGCCAATCGCCTCCAACTATCAGGCAGGTCTATTCAAAAGGTCGTTTCAATCGGTAGGACGATTGCTGATCTCGGACTCGCGCGCCATGTCACCCCCCAGCATTTGATAGAGGCTTTATCATTGCGGCCCAACTAAGCGCCAACGAAGGCTATTCCTCGACTGACCAACCTAACGTTGAGAGGC
>CAJYBS010000250.1 GCA_913064795.1 uncultured Gammaproteobacteria bacterium | reverse complement strand
GATTAGTAAGCGTTTGAATCGGTGTTAGCTATCCTCTGAAAAGCCGCGTTATCCGGTTACCCGTTATCCATTTAAAGGCGTCGCTACCCCTTGAAAAGACCCGTCCAAATTGGAGGCCAGCGAGACCGTTGGCGTAGCCCTTAAAGGGGATTAAGGGCTCAGCGCCTCACAGGGGCGCGCATATCGGCTTTTCAGTAGTCGGATGTTGGCATAGTTGCGATTGATACGGTCGGTCATCTCCGTTACCTTGGCCGACCAGTCCCTGTCGTAATCTGAAGCGGTAAGGCCGTTTTCGGCGCCTAGTTCCCGTCCTCTCTCGATCAGCGCTTGCATTTTCTCGATCGCGCCAGCAGCGAGTGCCGTGTGCTGATTTTGCCTGAGCTGACCTGCAGTCATCCGGTAATACACCGCACAGTTAAGCACCCTCTCATAACTTGGCGCCGTCTCAGGCTCGAGACGCGAATCATTGTCTAAGGCTGAAGATACTATCCCTTGGACCGACAGCCAAAGGACGAGGGGTCCAAGGATGATGGTTTTGAGCGAGGCGAGGGGTTGACGAGCAAGGCTGTTGGGTCGCCGATTCATGAATGTTTCTCCCGGTCGAGGACTTGATGGCAAAGGTTTCGTCTCTTCGGTCATTAGAGATCAATGATCCTTCATCGCTCCAAGCACAGGTCAAGGGGTTGAATGAGACTTGAAAACGATGCGTTTGCGGGTTGGTTGACCTGGTTTAGAGATTACAACCCGCGTCGATGCATTTAAAGTGATTCATCGAGCGCAGCAGCATTGGAGCGTTGTGGCTGGTGCAAAACAGAGGGCCGCTGAGATGCAACGGTTGCGCCCTGGGTGCATAAGATAGGCGGAGTCAGTCTGGAGACACAAAATAGCCTTGCCCTGAGTGGATGAGAGGAAAGGTCAAAGCGCTCTGTGGATTTTCCCTGGCGCGACGTCTCAGTCGTATCCGAGCGATGCCTGGTAGGCCTTGGAATTTTAGTCGATGAGTCCCTTTGGTCGCATCAAGTGGGAGGCCCCATGCTAATTGCAGCCAGTTGTTTTATAATTTGGCTCCCCGGATCCGGGGGAAATCGAATAGGGGTGTTCAAAAGACACGAAAATACTATTAAAAGCGAAATCTAAATGACCGATATTCCAAAAATTATTTATACCGAAACCGACGAAGCGCCTCGATTGGCGACCTACTCACTCTTACCCATTATTAAAGCCTTCACCGATACCGCTGGTGTTGAGGTCGATATGCTCGACATTTCCCTAGCGGGTAGAATTATTGCGGCGTTTCCCGAGTATCTAACCGAAGAACAGCGTATCCCGGATCACTTGGCGGCGCTGGGTCTTCTGACCCAGAGGCGTGATGCGAATATCATTAAGTTGCCTAATATTTCTGCATCGAACCCACAAATGCAGGCCGCAATTACAGAATTGCAGCAGCAGGGCTATGCCTTGCCGGACTTTGTCGAAGAGCCCCAATCCGATGCAGAGACGGAGATAAAGGCCCGGTACGACCGCATCAAGGGCAGTGCGGTTAACCCTGTACTTCGAGAGGGTAATTCGGATCGAAGAGCCGCCAAAGCGGTCAAAGACTATGCCCAAAAACACCCGCATCGAATGGGCACGTGGTCTAAAGACTCAAAGACAAGTGTCGCCCACATGAGCGATGGCGATTTTTATGGCTCAGAGCGATCCAAAACCATGTCCCAGGCCGATCGACTGTCGATTCGGTTTCAGCCCGCCTCTGGTGCAGAAACGCTTCTGGCTGAACAGCTGGCTGTGTCTGAGGGTGAAATTATTGATGCCGCTGTAATGCGCAAGCAAGCGTTGTGCGCTTTTCTAGCCTCGACCCTCGGGCAAGCGAAAGCGCAAGGGGTGCTTTGGTCTCTGCACTTAAAAGCAACCATGATGAAAGTGTCTGACCCAATTATGTTTGGACATGCAGTGAAAGCCTACTATGCACCGGTGTTCGAAGCGTTCGGTGATACGCTTGAGAAGCTACGCGTCGATGTCAACAATGGCATCGGTGATGTTTATGACAAAATTGGTGAGCTGCCAGAGGCGCAGCGTGCTGAGATTGCCGCAGCTTTGGATGCGTGTCTTGACTCAGGGCCTGCTCAAGCAATGGTCGATTCGGATCGCGGCATTACAAACTTACATGTGCCCAGCGATATTATTATTGATGCATCCATGCCGGCTGCGATTCGAGAATCAGGTCAAATGTGGGCGCCGGATGGGCAATTGGGTGACATGATGGCGGTCATTCCAGATCGGTGTTACGCGGGGATCTATGATGAGACGATTCGAGATTGTCAGACCCATGGCGCATTTGACCCGACGACAATGGGATCGGTGCCCAACGTGGGGTTGATGGCCCAAAAAGCTGAGGAATATGGTTCCCACGATACGACCTTCGAGGCTCCTGGAACCGGCGAGATTCAGATCTTATCCGAATCGGGTGAAGTCCTCATCAGTCATGCTGTTGAGGAAGGTGATATTTGGCGTATGTGCCGGGTTAAGGACGCGGCGATTCAAGATTGGGTGAAGTTAGCGGTGGCCCGAGGTCGGGCGACGGGGTGGCCCATCGTTTTTTGGCTCGACGAAAATCGGTCCCACGACGCTGAGTTGATTGAGAAAGTCATGGTGTACCTCAATAACTATGATCTTACGGATATCGAGATGCAGGTCATGGCACCCGCTGCGGCGACCCGTCACGCGCTTCAAAGAATTCGGGCTGGAGAAAGTACTATTTCTGTGACTGGGAATGTCCTGCGAGACTATTTGACCGATCTGTTTCCGATTCTGGAACTGGGAACCAGCGCAAAAATGCTTTCGATCGTACCGTTGATCAACGAAGGTGGATTATTTGAGACGGGTGCAGGGGGCTCAGCGCCGAAGCACGTGCAGCAATTCGAAAAAGAAGGACATCTCAGATGGGATTCTTTAGGGGAGTTCCTCGCTTTTGGCGCCTCCCTCGAGCACTTAGCGGAGACGTTTAACAACGAGCGTGCGAGTGTCCTCGCTGAAACACTCAATGAAGCGGTTGCGGCTTTCCTTGAACAGAACAAGTCGCCCTCTCGAAAAGTCAACGAGATAGACAACCGAGGTAGCCATTACTATCTTGCGCTGTATTGGGCGCAGGCGGCGGCAGCACAGGATAAAGACCAAGTGCTCCGTGAGACCTTTTCAAAAGTTGCCGAGGCCCTCAGTCAGAACGAGCAGACGATCAATGAAGAATTATTGGCGGCCCAGGGCGCTGCTCAGGATGTGGGTGGTTACTACCAGCCTGACCCCGCTCTGGCCAGTGCAGCCATGCGGCCAAGTGCGACCCTCAACCAAATCATTGATGCCATTGGAACTTGATTGATACTTGCCAGCAGGCCGTGGCTGCGCTGAATTGGGTCAGCGCAGCAGCGATGTGATCGAGATCATCTAATGGTTTTGATGTTCGCACTGCTCATAGGGTTATTGTTAGGGCTCAATGTTTTAGCGCGTCGAGGGGTTTCTCTATCCCGTCGGGTTCTGATCGCGGTCGCCTTGGGTGCGTTCCTCGGCCTTGCCTCCAAAGCGTACTTCGCTGACGAAACCGAGTCGCTCACCACCTTCCTCAGTTGGAGCGATGTGGTTGCATCGGGGTATGTCAGCCTGCTTAAAATGATTGTCATGCCTTTGGTTCTGGTTTCAATGATCGCAGCTGTGATCAAGCTAGAAGCGGTGGCCGCATTGGGACGGATCGGCGGGCTTGTTGTGCTCATTCTGATGGGGACGACCTTGGTCGCCGCACTCATTGGAGCAATGGTCGCGGCCCTTAGCGGACTTGATTTGTCAGGGCTGGTCGAGGGCGAGCGAGAACTTGCAAGGGCGGAGGCGCTTGGGCGCCGGAGTGAGCAAGTCAGCGACTTGTCATTGCCCAGTATTCTGGTGAGTTTTTTGCCAACCAACATCTTTGCCGATTTGTCTGGAACTCGACCGACTTCCATTATTGCAGTGGCTATTTTTGGGATGTTGGTTGGAACCGCAGGTCTGTCTGTTCGCACTCAGTCTAATGCTCTGGGTGAGCGAATCCTAAAAGGGATTGAGGCCATCCAGGCGCTCGTGATGGCCCTGGTTAGACTCGTGATTCATCTCACCCCCTATGGCGTGCTGGCGCTGATGCTGCATGTCAGCGCCAGTGCCAATGCCAGTGATATCTTCAATCTATTGGGGTTCATCCTTGCCTCCTATGCGGCGATCCTGTTGATGTTTTTGGTGCACGGTCTGATTTTGAAAGTTGCA
>CAJYBS010000249.1 GCA_913064795.1 uncultured Gammaproteobacteria bacterium | reverse complement strand
TGAATCGGGTTGGGATAAGGTCATGGATACCAATGTTAAAGGGGTGTTTTTTCTGACCCAAAAATTACTTCCGCTTTTGCGGGCATCGGGAACCAGCGAGGATCCTGCCCGGGTGGTCAATGTAGGTTCGATTGATGGGATCAAAAATCCGGTCTTCGAGACGTTTTCCTATGGTCCGTCAAAAGCTGCTTTGCATCACTTAACCCGTGGCTTGGCACTGCATTTGTCGCGGCAACATATCATCGTCAACGCAATTGCACCTGGACCGTTTCCGACCTGGATGCTCAGCACGGGTGTTGGCGGTGGCGGGGATACCGACATCGACTGGAGCAGCGTTGCAGCGTCTAATCCCCGGGGCCGAGTGGGCACACCAGAGGATATTGCTGGACTTGCAATCTTTTTGTGCTCCCGCGCTGGTGCCTTCACTGTGGGCGAGGTGATCACTTGTGATGGTGGGAGTGCTTACGCAACTTGATGCTTTTACCGCCTGTCTCGGGCAAGGTCTCGGGGAACCTAGGCGCTACGAGTGAATGGCTGTAACGCGGCAAAAACGGGAGCAGGCATAGGGTTCGGCTGATGGATAGAAAAGCTGGGTTCACGTCATCAGTGGTAACGCGTTGGTCGTTGCTATGTGTTGAACGTTGCGATGTGTTTTACGTTGCCAAGAGTTGGTCGTTGCCATGTGTTGGATGTTGTCACCGATGGTAGATAAAACAGTAAGGAGAGGTTCGCTTGATTCCAGAAGATTATGAATTTCGTATACGGGCGGCTTGGCAGGGCCGGATTTCGGGCTGCATGCTGGGCAAAGCTGTTGAGTTGTTTTCCATGCGGCAGGGCACAGATGCGTTGCAAAGTTACTTAGACGATGTGCAAGCGCGACCGCTGCGGGACTACATTCCCTATGACGCCGAAAGGGCACCGTCGATCTTACTCAAAGAGTGCTGCCAGAAAGAGATGAACGTCAGTCTCGCTGATGATGACATTAATTATTCGGTGCTGGCTTTGATGTTGCTTGAAGCGCATGGAACTCAGTTGCAAACCGAGGATGTTGCAAGGGCCTGGCTCAAACATTTACCCGTGGGCAGTACCTTTACGGCTGAGAGAGCGGCGTACAAGACGCTCTTGGGTCAGGGTGCGGAGTGGTTCCCCGAAGGCGCCCCCCTCGGTTTTGATATCAGGGTGTGTGCGGATAATCCGTTTAATGATTGGATTGGCGCACAGATCAGGGCGGACCTCTATGGTTGGGTCGCCCCTGGCAGGCCTGAGCTTGCAGCGAGGCTCGCAGAGGCAGATGCGCAGTTGTCTCATCAGGGAGAAGGGATCTATGGCGCGGTTGTGATTGCAGTGATGGGCTCTGTGCTCGCAAGTGGGGGGACTATCGCCGAGGCGATGGTCGCGGCCCGCAGAGCAATTCCTTCGCAGAGCGCCTGTAGGCAAGTCATGGATTTAGCAGAGTCTTTGAGTGCGGATGCCGATGGGGGTGCTCGTATTCGGCAAGCGCACTCAGAGCTGAACGTGGTTCATACGGTGAATAATCTAGGGCTGGTGATCTGGGCACTGCTGCGTCACAGCGATGATTTTAGCGCCGCGATCGGCGAAGTGGTCACCGAGGGGCTCGATACCGATTGTAATGGTGCCACGAGGGGAGCGCTTGGGGGGCTCGAGGGCAAGCCACTGCGCCCACATTGGTCCGCCCCTTGGCAAGGCCGAGTTGGGTTGTCCCTGGCCGGTCAAAGCGAGCTCGACCTTGAGGAACTCGTTCAGCGGACCCTCAACGTCGCGTCAGCGATTGCTGATTAGATCCCATTGGTCCGGACACGCCTCACAAAGGACATAGGCGTGGAAGGGGTCATTGAGTTCGGCGAGAAAATCGAGCTCCGCATTGAGCGCGCGCCAGTAGCGGTCCAAAGGCTGACTGCGAGCTGGTTGCAGGGCAGTGATTTCACTGGTGATGGCTTTAATGAGCTGTTGTTTTTTGGAAATTTCAGGCTCGACTCGCCAAGTCTTGTAGTCTTCAAGTTCGGCAAGCTCGGCGGCAAGGGTAATGGCTAAGTCGAGGTCCCCGAGCTCATCGACCAGTCCGATCTCTTTTGCCTTCTCGCCCGTCCAGATGCGGCCCTGGGCAACTGCATCAACAGCTTCGGTGGTCATGCCTCGACCGTCTGCGACAACTTCTAGAAACTGGTGATAGCCGGATTCGATGGTTTGTTGGATCATTTGAGCATAGTCAGGGCTGATCCCTCGAACCAAGCTTACGCCGCTGGCGAGGTCGGTGGTCGCCACGCCGTCCTCAAATACACCGTACCCGTTGAGCGCCTTTTCAAAGGTTGGAATCATGGCAAAGATGCCAATCGAGCCAGTGATACTCGAGGGGTGGGCCACAATTTTATCGGCGCTGGCGGACATCCAATAACCCCCGGAAGCAGCGACGGCGCCAAAGCTTGCGACGACGGGAATGTCCTGAGCCTGTGCCCCAGCAAGCGCGTCCCTGATCAGTTCGGAGGCTGTTTTGCTACCACCACCAGAATTGACCCGCACCACAATCGCTTTGACCGAATCGTTGTCGAGGGCTTGCTCGATACGGTTGATAAAAGTCAGACTGCCGATGCCACCGGCTTCAGCAAAACCGTCCGAGATGGTGCCAGAACCGGTGATCACTGCGATGGTTGATTCTGCGTCGGGGATCTCTACCGGGTTGGCCGCGAGATAAGACGCGAGATCGATGCCGCGATAGTCCCGAGGCTCTGCTTCATCGGCGCCGACCAGGCTGATCAAGTATTCGCTTGTCTCTCTACGGGTGGCCAATCGATCGACCAAGCCTTGATCCAGCGCAAACTGCGCGAGATTGCTACCCGACTTTGCCAGCTGGGCGTTGACGTCTTCCAAGGTGCGGCGGACCGTGCCGGTTGCCAGGTCTCTGCGATGCTCGATTCGGTCTGTGTAGGTCTGCCACCAGGGGCTGAGATAAGACATACGGGACAACTTGTCCTCGTCGGACATACCGTCCCTGATGTAAGGCTCGGTCGCTGACTTATATTGCCCGACCCTAAAGAGGTTAATTGTGACATCAAAGGATTTGAGAAAACTGCTGAAGTAGGTTCGATAGGCAGAGAAGCCTTCGATGACGGCTGCCCCCTCTGGATTCATAAGCACCTCATCGGCCTCAACGGCAAGGAGGAGATCGGATTGGCTGTAGTTATCACTGAGGGCGATGACTTTTTTGCCCGACGCTCTAAATTTGGCGATGGCATCCGCGATGATTTCAAGGTGCGGCATCATACCGCCATTGAATCGGTTGAGATCGAGTACCAAAAGTTTGATCCTGTCGTCACTGGCGGCTTGACCTAGGGCATCGGTCACGTCAGTGATTAGCACCTCGGGAGGGGGGCCCTCCTGGGTGATCAAGGTAAAAGGGTCGGCGTCGGTTTTTTCTTCCACAAGGATTCCGCTCAGCTCAGCGACTAACGCGCCGCCTTCAGGGATTTCAGGCCCGCTGCTTGAAAAAGGCGCTGTCAGTATTGCCAAGAGTAAAAAGAATGCCAATGTTCCGAACAGTAGGGTCTGGGCGGTCTTTAAGACTGACCAGATCATCTTGAAGAAGCCTTTAACAATCGTCATGACGGTGTGTTCCTGAATGATAATGTGACGAAGAATCGTCATGAGTGGTGGTAGGCAGTCGCTGAGTACCCGAGGTGCCTAGGAAGGTTCATTGTATACTGTAATCCTTCTTCTTTTGGCGCGTTTTTTGTCTTTCCTACGCCGGTATCTCGAAGATCATGCGAGCCCGCAGGAGTTGGCCTTTGCCTGATTCGTTACTGAACCTGCTTTCCAGCGGGTTATTTTTTGAGCAACTGGTTTTGAGGCAGGGGAACCCGCTATAGTGCTCGAAGCGTTCGAGCCGAGATTCATGGAGATAGATCAGCATGGCTGACAGCGAAATCGATTGGAAAACCCAAGGGGTCAAGGTCATCAGCGGTGATCACTTGGATGTCAATACGCCGCAGACCGAAGGTATGAATCGCGCGGCCGCCATTACCCGTGCGACAGCGGGAGCCGAGAAGTTGTGGGCAGGCACAGTTCACATTCACGCCGACGCCAAGACGGGCGTACATCACCATGGCGACCTTGAAAGCATTATTTATATCCTCAAGGGACGGGCTCGAATGCGTTGGGGTGCGGCGCTTGAATATGTGTGTGAGGCGGGTCCCGATGATTTTATTTAGGTGCCGCCCTTTGTCCCTCACCAACAAACCAATGCGAGCGAAGAGAGCACCGCGGACTGCGTG
>CAJYBS010000248.1 GCA_913064795.1 uncultured Gammaproteobacteria bacterium | reverse complement strand
CGCCTCGCTGCCGTGACGCAACACTGCGCCCATGACGTACATTTGCGCATGGCAGGCGCCGGCATGCGCGCCGGACCGGCAAACCTCTTCCATGATGATGGACGCTTCGTATACCCCGAGCCCGGAGCCCCCATAAGCCTCAGGAATCAGAACCGTCAAAAAGCCGCTGTCGGTTAGTGCTTTAACAAATTCCGTTGGATAGCCCCGAGACCGATCAAGCTCCAACCAATAGTCTTCACCAAATGTAGAGCATAGCTGGCGGACAGCGGCGCGAATTTCGGTGATTTCAGTGGATTCAGCCATTCATAGGCTCCTCAAAGTTGTGTTCAATGTTGACCCAGAGCATTGGGGGAGCTTGAGAGTAATTCGCGCTTGAGTTAGATGCAATCATGGTGCACTTACAAGATTTTCGCTTGATTCAAATGCGCTATCCTTTCATCGAGTGGGGGATGACTTAAAAACAATTGGCTGAGCCCCTTGCCGCGCCCTGAGATTCCAAAAGCGGCAAACTCTCCTGGCAAATCCTCCGGCTCATTGACTTGTTGGAGTTTTTTAAGCGCTCGAATCATTTTGCTCTTGCCCGCAAGCTGAGCGCCTCCCTCATCGGCTCTGAACTCACGTCGGCGGGAAAACCAGAGCGCGATTACGGTCGCAATCATCGACAGAAAAATTTGAGCGATGATCGATGTAACAAAATATCCAATGCCTAGACCGCCTCGGTT
This sequence comes from uncultured Gammaproteobacteria bacterium, assembly GCA_913064795.1. Lineage (GTDB taxonomy): Bacteria > Pseudomonadota > Gammaproteobacteria > Pseudomonadales > Azotimanducaceae > UBA9926. Next base: position 3,568 of record CAJYBS010000248.1, on the reverse strand, counting down.
TTTCAAAATGACGCGATCAACAAAGAATCCTGCCAGTCGAGACAGGAAAATCACGAAAGTGTTTAGCACGCCTTGTAGAAGGCCCATGGTGATCATGTCACCGTTAGCGATATGTGCGATTTCGTGGCCCAAAACAGCCTCAACCTCATCTCGGTCCATTGCCGCCAACAGCCCGGTGGAAACGGCGACCAGGGCATTGTTGCGAGATAATCCTGTTGCGAAAGCGTTGGGTTGTGATTGGTTAAAAATACCAATCTCTGGGCATCCGATGCCGGCCTTTTGAGCCTGCTGCTGCACGGTGTTGACGATCCAACGCTCTTGCTCGTTGTTCGCTGTTTCGATCAAGACAACGCCCATTCCCCGTTTGGCCATAAATTTTGACAATGCCAGGGAGACGAAGGCGCCCCCAAAACCAAAGCACGCAGAAAATGCCAGAACCCCTGCAGTATTAAAGCCAGCGTTATTTTGAACCAACCAGATATCGAGCCCGATCAGTTGAAATACGATACCCATCACTACGAGTATGCCGAGGTTGGCAGCGCCAAAAATTAAAATTCTAAACATTGTTGGCTCCATCTATGGACGAATGTAACGGTAATCATTGGGGCAGATCGAAGGAAACACAAGCCAATAAAAACCGCCTTGCCTCATCCTCCTGGGCTCTGGGATTTTTCCTAAAGTTTTTCGAATCGACGGCGCATTGCAAATCGACGGTTCTGTCTAAATCGAAAGCGCCCGTTAAATCGAAAACGCGCTTCAAATCGGAGGCTTAGGCCAGGTCGTGCAGTGTGCTGGTCTTTCCAATGCCAGGCGTTTGGGTCTATCTGTTTCAGCGCGCGGGCGCCTATCTTCTTTTAACTAAAACCCTGTAATATTCCAAGGACATGACGAATCATGCAAATGGCCTCATGAAGGGGCGAAATTTTAGCTGAGGCTGATGCCCTGGGGAGCAAACCCATAAAACAAGAGTCCTTTAAAACCCCTTTTGGTTTTCTTATGGCGGCCGTGGGCTTCGCTATTGGCCTCGGGAATATCTGGCGGTTTCCCTATATCACTGGAGAAAACGGTGGCGCCGCATTTGTGTTGGTCTATCTTGGGTGCGTTTTGCTGATTGGGTTACCCATTTTGATCGCTGAGATTGCGTTAGGGCGTCGGGGTCAGGGTGATCCACCAACCTCATTTTCTGCCCTAGCGCGCAGTGCTGGTGTCTCTGAGCGTTGGGCTTGGGTGGGCCATCTCAATCTCATGACGGCTTTTCTGATTATGGCAACCTATGCGACCGTCGCCGGCTGGGTCTTGGCTTATCTTTGGTCTGCATCCTCCAATCAATTTACAGGCATTGATCCTGCGGGTGCCTCCGATTATTTTGCGCGCTTGTTGGAGGAACCCAGCCGGATGTTTCTTTGGATGGCTTTGGGCCTGTTTACCACCGGCATGATCATCGCTGGCGGCGTACAGCAGGGCATTGAGCGAGCTGTACGATTTTTGATGCCGCTCTTATTTTTATTGATGCTGCTGCTGGTTGGTTTCAATGCCACCCACCCAAGTTTTGGGGCGGGCTTTGAGTATTTGTTCCGACCCGATTTTGGACGGTTGACCCCTGCGGTGTTTTTGGCGGCGGTGGGGCAGGCTTTCTTCTCGATTGGCGTTGCTATGGCGGGGATGATGATTTTTGGTTCTTACTTGCCGAAGGGTCAATCCATTGTCCGGTGCGGGTTGCTGATCATTCTCGCTGATACGTTGATCGCGCTACTGGCGGGGCTGATGATTTTCCCTCTGGTTTTTCGTTACGGGCTTGATCCAGCAGGCGGCGTCGGCTTGATCTTCAAAGTACTGCCGGTTGCTTTTGGTCAATTGCCTTATGGGTCGCTCGTGGGTGGACTCTTCTTTTTGCTGCTGTCTGTTGCAGCGATCACATCGATGGTAGGTTTTGTCGAGCCACTGGTGGCTACCTTTGCGCGTGTGAAGGCAATCAGCCGAATCCGTAGTGCCTTTTATGTGACCTTATCGCTTGTGGCGGTCTCTTTGGTTAGCATTTTGAGCTACAGCACATGGTCAGAACTCAGGCTCTGGGGGCTCGATCTAAATGGCATCACGGATTTCGTTTCGAATCAGGTCATGTTGCCCGTGGGGGGGTTGATGATCGCTGTTTTCGCGGGTTGGGTAGTCTCGAAGCAGGTTTTAGCCGATGAAATTCAGTTTTCTGCGCCATGGCAGTTTTCGCTCTGGCATGGGTTGATTAAAGGTCTCCTGCCGTTAGCGATTCTGGTGATCTTGATCTCAGGGCTCGCGGGATAGGCCGAACAGCGTCTCGCAGTGTCCGACTGAAATCAAAGTGAATGGCGCGAGTCTCATTACAAAGTGGAAAGTGACATTAAAAGTGACGCGGAAATCGCGCTCAATTCATCGTGCGAGTTCATCACTGAGTCCCTTAAACAGCTTTTTGGAAATCGCATTTCGAGTCGGCACAGTCGGACTTTTAAAAGTCAGCGGTTAAAGCTTGTCCGCTTAAAAGGCGGATTCTCAAAAAAGGATCTTGAAAAAAATGAATGTCAAAGCGATTTTCCCATGGGTCTTAGGCGCGATTGTCTTGATCGGGGTTGTCCTGCTGCAAATGACTCGTACCCCAGAGTCGGTAGTGCCTGATTTTGCGGCGATCCAGGATGTGGGTAAAAAGAAGCAGGCCTTTTTTTTTTTTTTTGCGCCGCTGATTGGGGCGGAAACGCAAGCGATCTTAGAGGAGGGAAAGGACATCGAGCGCCTTGATCAAAACCTGGCTGAAGGAATACGGGTGAGCGCCAGAGACCAGGACCTTCTGGCTGCCCTTGGGATTAAATACCGTGTTCCTGATCGTGATCAGTTGTCGACGGTGAATCTCGCGGCGGCGTTGTTGTTTAGAATTGATGAAGTGCCGATGGGCCTCGCGCTGGCTCAGGCTGCCAACGAGTCTGCCTGGGGCACTTCGAGATTTGCGCGATTCCAGAACAATTTCTTTGGTTTGTGGTGTTTTACCGATGGTTGTGGCGTTAAACCTCGACGTGCCGAGCCCGGTGCCCGGCACCAAGTCGCCGCGTTTGAGACGGTTCAGGGGGGCGTCGCCTATTATTTGCTGACGCTGAACAGTCATCCCGCCTATAAGGATCTCAGAGTGCTGCGCTCGCAGCTCCGATCAACAGGCACGCCGGTCTCGGGACACTTGCTTGCTGAGGGCCTCATGCGTTATTCGGAGCGGGGTCAGGACTATGTCGAGGAGATTCGCGCGATGATTCGGATTAATCACTTAGATGCCCTTTGAAGTCCTCGCGGTTGATGAACCAGGGGCCCTTGATGACGATCGATGTCTACTCAAAAGTTTGAAAAGCCCATTCGAAATGCCGGGAAAACAATGTTGTTTTCAGTGTGAAGGTCGTTCCTCGGGCCGAGATGGATTGTTTTTTGCCGCTTGGTAAATCTTTCATGCCTCGTTTTCACAATGATTCGTTCTAACAGCAGGTCGGGGCCTTCTCTCATCATTGTTACTCTGGCGCATCGCGTAGGCAACTTTAGTTTTTAACCCGGCAGAAACGAC